>JAKDZT010000090.1 GCA_030462125.1 Tetragenococcus sp. | reverse complement strand
GCTCAAAGCTGAAGAGTCTGAACTTTCACAAATTCTGCCTCAGTTATTGGAGGTAGAATTATGAGAAAAAATACAACTCGCTCTATTGTAATCATGGCATTGTGTCTGGTTTTAAATATCGTTTGTAGTAATCTTATTTTAATGCTAAGGTTACCTATTTATTTAGATGCCGTCGGGACCATTTTTGCAGCCAGCCTTTTAGGGCCCTTTGGCGGAATGGCAGTTGGTGGTGCCACAGGCGTTCTGGTTGGAGTAACCTCTGATATCTTCTCCTTATTTTTTATGCCGGTTCAATTAGTTATCGGTGCGGTCGCTGGTATGTTATATAAACGTAAGCAAGCTTCTCAGCAAAAAAATAGTTGGTGGCTTGCCTTGGCAATTTCTTTACCAGGTACAATTCTTTCAACCATTATCACCGTCATTTTATTTAATGGTATTACTTCTGCCGGTTCAAGTATCATTGTTCAATTATTATATGGCGCCGGAATGAACCAATCACTTTCAGTCTTTTTAGTTCAAATTACAACGGATTATTTAGATAAATTACTAACGGTTATCTTCGTTTCATTTGCAGGTCAGTTGTTGGGAAAACGATTTTCATCTATTCGCTAGCAAAACCTTAGCAACTTGCTATAATAATTTTCACTCTAAAATTTTTGACACAAAAAATAAGCAGGTACTAGAAAAAGCCCTCGAGTGAGGGCTTTTTCTGACTTTATTTAAAATTGTACTCTCATTGTTTTTGACTAAGTTAATTCTTTATTTTCCCCAACCATATTTTCCAAATTCTTGCTTAATCTCTTCTTCAGAAGCAATACAATTCATTTCAAAATCTGCGACGATTTCTTCAATTATTTGGCGGTCGTGTTCTTTTGCTAACTATTGTTTGTCTCTAACTTACATACAACTTCTTATGTACTTAAGATTATTTATCAATAAGTTTTGTAATAGTAGTGTATAAACTTTTTGGTTCTTGTACGATATAATCTGCTACACATTCACTAGGTTTGTTATACTCGCGGTAATTAGCCCAAATTGTATTCCACCCGACAGATTTCGGTCCTATGATGTCATTTAAATAATTATCTCCAACATAAAATACGTTTTGCTTTTCTAAAGGCAAGAATAGTTTATTCTCAAAATATTTAAAAATAGCTTTTTCAGGTTTTGAGACACCAGCTGCTTCAGATATTAAAATATTGTTTTTCGGAACCCATTTACCAAGCTTCAACGCTTTAACTTTTTTTAGTTGCTTGTCTACGGTCCCATTGGTAATAATTCCTAGAACTTGTTCTTTTGCAACAAGTAGGTTTAACAGTTCTTCCATTTTTGGAAATAGTTCAATGTCATTTTGATACTTTTCAAAATCTAATTGGAAATTCAGGGCCTGCTCATTAGTAATTTTAACTCCATAATCTTGAAGTGCCCGTTTAATACGAAATATTTGCATTGATCTTAACTTTGCTTGATCAAAACCTGTTGAAGAAAAAGTTTCATCTCCATATTTTTTCATCAATTGATAGAGTGAAGATATATCTAAATCATTTTGACTACTTATCTGTAAGTTTTTAATTGCTCGTTTAAAAGCATGTAATTGATCGTATAAAGTATCATCAATATCAAAAACAAATACGTTTTTCATGGTTAAGCTCCCTTGTACTATTAAAAAATATACTCTCTAAATTCTCCACACGATTTCACGAACAGTTTCGAATAATTTAGTTTTCCCAGTAATAACATAATCAGGTTTCACAGTGTCAAGAGGCTTTTTATGGTATCTACGATTACACCATATAGCTTTCCAACCTGCATTTCTAGCTCCAATAATATCATTTTGAAATGAGTCTCCTACGTAATAAACTTGATCGTTAGCTGACTGTATTTTCGATTCTGCTAAATGAAAAATTCGAACATCAGGCTTTGCTAAGCCTACCTCAGAAGAGATAATTATATTTTCTTTCGGAATCCAATTTCTAACACCCAGCTGTTTAATTTTTCTTTTTTGGTGAGCTAATGGTCCATTGGTTATAATCCCCATGGTGACTTCATTTTGAGAACAAAAATTTAAAGCATCTATCACATCAGGTAATAATGTGATTTCTTCTTGGAAAAACTGATAATCCCTTTGAAACTTAACAGCTTCTTTATTAGAAATCTTTTTGCCAAAATACGCTAGTGCATGTTTAATTCTATATACATGCATCTCTTGCATATCCATCTGTCCATTTTCTACTAATTGAAAAACTTCATCGCTCAACTTTCGACTAGTCGTATACAACGTTTCCAATGGAATATTACTAAAGTTAAAATGTTTCTCAAAAGCTCTCGCAAATGGACGTAATTGATCATATAGCGTATCATCCACATCAAAAAAAATTGCTTGCATAAATTTGGGGATCCCCCCCCCTTCTTTATGATCAAAATAGGGCCATATTCAAATAAAACCTATTTTATACTTATTGCAAATCCTCCATATTATTTCTTAAATTTAACAATGAATGCAGTGAATAATAATAATTTTTATAACGATTTCTAAAAGTTAGAAAAAACTAACTTTTAGAAATCGTTACATACAATCTAATCTTTTTATTTCGAAAGATTTTTAATACGAGTAGTTGCACCATTTAATTTGTAGCATTCTGCATAGTCACGAATTGGACGTTTGATATGATCCACAACATAGCGTTGCCCATCAATATTTTGACCTTTAAGATTTTGATACATCTTTTCAATTTCAGCTTTAACTTCGTCATCATTGAACGTATAGTGTCCAGCAATATCTAGGATTTCTGCTTGTAATTGATTGTCATTTGAATCTAAAATTTGGTCAACTGTTAAATCTTTTTGTTCACCAACCATCCATTTTCTCCAACGTTCACTATTGATTGCATGGATTAATAACGTTTCACGAGTTTTCGATGCTTCTTTAACTAGTCCATTATCAACTAACCTTGCTTCAACTGCTGCAAGATTCAAGTAAGCACGAGTTTCTTCTGTCCCGTATTGAGGTGCTACATTAGTTGCAGTGATTTCAGAAGGTACGTGTTCTAATAAAGTAACGTCATCTAGATAATCCCCATTATGTTCTTTTAAACCAACGCCATATTTTTTTGCCATTTGTGCCAGATCATAAGCATTATTAAAATCAAAAGTACCTACTTGTTCCGTTTTACGAGTTAATGTTCCTGTTTGTCCTACGATAAACGTTGGCATTGGTAAACCTCGTTTTTCTAATTCATCTTTTAGTCTTAAGATAAATTTTTCGTAGGTTTCTGTTGAAGTCAAGCCGCCATTTGTTTCTTCTGTACCTACTTCGTAACCAATTTCTGGTAAATTACGAGACTTACGTTCTTTTTCACAAAACTCAATTAGGTCAACTGTTCTTTCTAAAACAGTATCTAATGGGATAACTTTTCCAACTTCAAATGGATCTTTTGTAGGATCGATCATTAATAAGTCAAAACCTGCTTCAATATCAGCAACATACGATTTTTGTCCAAGTGCCATTGCTTCGTCCGTTGGTAAATGATCATTTCTTTCTTTATCACGTTGCCAAGGTCCTCCATGGTCACGACAAAGATAATATAAATTATCATAATTAATTTTTTCTGCTACTTCTTCTACTGCTTTTGCGAAAGTAAACTGGTTCCATCCGTTAACGTATCCGCCACCCAATTCATCTGCGTCAACTTGGTTTCGACTAGCAATAAACATCACTGGAAAGTCATCTTCTTGAGATAATTCTAAAGTTGCTTGAACGCAGTTTCTAGACATTGGACCAACGCCTAATATAGTAGCACTTTCCCCTGTTTTTTGTAACTTAAGAAGGCCTTCAACAACTGTTTTGATTGGTAATTTTTCCATTCATTTCATCTCCAATTTTTTATTTATATAAATCACGTTACAGCTAAATTTATATTATTTATTTTTCTATATTCTCTAAGTTTGGTTTGGTAAAATGCAAAATAGCAACTGATACCAGTGTTCCGATAAGCATAGATAAGAAATACCATAATTTCCCATTTACTACTGGCAAAATAATTAAGCCTCCATGTGGAACCAGAGCTTCTACGCCATTAGCCATTCCGATGGCCCCACCTACTGCACTACCGATAATAATCGCAGGTAACACGCGTTTAATATCTTTAACAGCAAAGGGGATAGCTCCTTCTGTAATACCAATTAATCCCATAAAAAAGGCTGATATACCTAAATCTTTATCCTCAGAAGTATATTTTTTACGATCGATAAAGGTTGAAATCGCCAGAGCTAGCGGCGGGATAGCCACTGCGATACGATGCGCTCCATTTGGTGCATAGACGCCCTCAGCCATCAACGCTAAAGTAAAAGCTGTAACCGTTTTGTTGACGGGACCGCCCATATCCACAGCGGTCATTGCGCCAATGATTAAGCCAAATATAATGGCGCTGCCTCCTTGCATTTGTCCTAATGCTCTTACAAGCCAATCCATCGCAGCACCAATCGGTACAGCAATAACATAAATGTAAATCATCCCTAAAACAAACGTTGTAATCACAGGTACAATCAAAATAGGCATAATCGTTCGAATGGTAGAGGGCACTTTCCAGGTCTTACACCAGCGAACAAAATATCCAACTGCAACCCCCATAATCATGGCTCCCAGAAATCCAGTTTGGACTTCTCCTTCCCCAATCGGATTATTGGCGATGTAACCTAAAACCATAGCTGGAGCTAGTGCTGGCTTTCCTGCTAATGTATTAGCAATGTAGCCAGAAAGTAATGGAATCATCATAGCAAAACCAGCATCACCCAAGTCATTCAAATTTTTCATAAAAGGATTGGTAACTTCCAGTCCTGACTCAGTGGCTTCCCCAGTTGCCAAAGAAATAGCTAAAAAGATCCCTCCTACAACTACTGCAGGCAACATGAAAGAGACACCCGTATTAAAAGCTTTTTGTAGGTCCTTAAAAAATTTATTACTTTTTTTCATTTTGCTCTTTCTCCTTTAAACAAAACTAGATTTTTTCTGCTTGATCAATAGTCTCAACAGGATGTTTAATCACTTCTCCTGGGTCAACATTTATAACTTTGCCTTCATTTTCTTTTTCTTCAAAACGTTCTTCACCATCAATCCCAATTCCTATAGCCAAAATAACAATATCTGCCGCATCAACTTCTTCTTGTTCTAATTCATTTTCAATTCCCATACTTCCTTGTGTTTCTACTTTCACTTCGTATCCTCTTTTTTGACACTCTTTTTCGATAGCTTCTTGTGCCATATAAGTATGTGCTATCCCAGTTGGACATGCTGTTACTGCTACTATTTTCATTTCGTTTTCCTCCTTAAATTTCAATTGCATTTAGTTGTTGAAAAGCTCTTTTTTTATCAGTTTGTCTTAATAATTTTTCCCTGAAGTCTTCATCTAATAACTTTTTACTCAGTTGAGAGATAAACTTTAGATGTAAATTATTCTCACTTTTTTCTGGAACCCCGATAAGAAATACTAAGCGTATCATCCCTTCCTTTTGGTTTGTCCATTTTATATCTTTGGCTGTTCGTAAGAAGGCGATGAATGGATGCGCAACTGCATCGGTCTTTCCATGCGGGATCGCAATAGAGTAACCAATAGCTGTAGGCACTTCCTGTTCACGTTTTTTTACTGCTTCATAGAGCTTATCTTTATCCGTTACATAACCATTAGATTCAGCATTATTTACGATAAATTGAAGGACTTCTTCTTGATTTTCGAATTCTTTATCTAGAAATATCAACTCCTCCGAAATTACGCCTTTGTCATTTTCTTGAATTTTTCCCATCTTGTTCACTCCCTAAGTTTTTCAATAAAGCTGTTTTCGAAGATTTTTTTCTAATTTGTTTTAATATTTTAGAATTATCTACTATGTTATAAATATCTGACAAGATCCTGCGAGTTTGTAGGGTATCTTGTGTAGAAATACAAATCAAAAACACGATATCTACGTAATACTTATCCCATTTAAACTTTTGCTTATTTTTCACCACCACCACAATCGTTTGGTTAACATGTATAGGGTTTCCATGTGGCACAGCCGCGCCAGAAGGTAAATCTGTTCCCCCTAATTTTTCCCTATGAAGAAGTCCTGAAATAAACTCTTGCTCTACCAATCCTTTCTCAATTAAGTCCTTACCTATAACTTCAAATAATTCTTCTTTAGAAGAAAAGTCTGTATTAACAAAAATAAATTCTGAGCTAATAAACTTCTTTAAATGATGTTGCTCTAATAATGGATTTATTTTACTAATATTACTTGGCTGGTATCCTGAACTTTTTATTTTCTCTATGTCTGTATCCGTTAAAAATGGCGAAACAAGTATGACATCTTTACCAGGAACATCCCCCTTGATTGTTGAAATAATTACGTCAAATTGATCCATATCAATGAGCTCCAGTTCTGCCACTGAAGCGACTTCGATCGTATCTAAAGAAGGGACAATGTTTTTTATTCGATTCATTAGAAGCTCTGATGTAGCAATCCCCATCTGACAAATTATCAATATTTTTCTATTTATTTTTGCGCGTTCAATTGCTGACTGGAAGTAGATTGTAAGAAAAGCAATTTCATCTTCATTAAAGGCAATTTCTAATCGTTTTTCATATTCTCCGAGTACGACCCAAATCACATTAAAGGTTAATGGAAATTCTGTTTTTATTTGTTCAGTAAAAGGGTTTTCTGTTTTATTATTGGACCGTAAACGATAAATCATAGGCGGTATATGATTGATTAATTGTTCTTCTAGTTTCTTATCATTGGAAAAATCAATATTCAATGCTTTCGAAACCTGTGCCAATAGTTTATTAACAAGCACATCATCAATGTTTTCTTCCGGTAAAGGTTCAAACCTGTTAGATATTAAATGCTGTGAAAAAAATTTTATATCTTCGTTGGTATATGAAAAATCTAGCCTTAACGAAGCTTTATGCAAAAGTTTGACAGCACTCTCTTCAAAAAACAAAGTATAATCATAATCTTCTGTCTCTTGGTTTTCTTGAATATGATATCCATTCATATTTCGGTAGACCAAAATAGTAAAAATATTTAACACGTTTTGCACATAGTAATCTGAAATCGCGTTGCTATTATCCCGCACATAGTTGTATAAAAGATTCGTACATACACCAATAAGTTTTTCACCATAATAAGGTGCCAATAAATTCAACTTTTTTGATACCGTGTTTTCGTAGTAAAATGCTGAATTACTTATTATATAACGATTAAATTGTAAATAAGCTTTCTGAATATCAATTTCATTTCCAGATATCCTTGTTCCATATCTGTCACTTTTAAGCTTGATATTAGAAC
>JAKDZT010000371.1 GCA_030462125.1 Tetragenococcus sp. | reverse complement strand
CGCCAACTTTATTTGTTTTTTCTTGTACGTTGGTTATTTTTTCACCGTTAAAAATAACGCTAGTACGTCTATAGATTATTAAAGGTAATAGAGTTTTCTCGCCATTAGATCGCCACGAAAAGATCAATTGATTATCCTTTACTTTTTTAGTTAATAATTCGTTCATCGGATTTTCGATAATCGCTCGTTTTTGTTCCCCATAGGGATGAAAATCTTTGTCATAAGCAAGGTCTTTATCATCTACTGGTAAATAATCCGAGTTCCTTTTGCTGATTAAACGTAGAGGCGCTCCTAAATCTTTTGACTTAAAAGATTTTTTTAAAGTATTAGAATCTTTTGTTGCAAAAATAACGTTTTTTGTTGAAGAAAATAATTCCGTTTGCCAAATTTCTTCTCGCTCTTTTGAAAAATCAATATGATTTCTAACTGCGCCTATAAGCATTAAAAGTAGAAATTGATAAATTAAAATACGGCTATCTATCTTTCTTTTTTCACTGGAAGATATTGTTTCTATTGAAAGACTCAATGCCAAGATGATTAAAACTACTGCTGGCAGCAAAAGTCTCCCTGGAAATTGTATAATTGAAACACTAGGAAACCTACTTGCAAAATCATTCCAAGGAAAAACTTTAGTTGATAAAGCAAACCACATAAAAGCTGTAATAGTAGCCAAAAGATTTGTTTTACTCATTTTCCTATAAATAATTATAAAAAATTGGACAACAAATAACAAACAAACAACCAAGGAAAGATCTTTGTGAGGTCTAATTAAATCTAATCTAAGTGCATGATTTTCCATATTCCAAACAACGGCGGGTCTCATAAGTTGATTTTCCATATTCACTTCTAATAAAGGATACCAGACATTCGCAGTCATAAATATTGTGGCTAAAGCAGCAATAAAGGTATACATAAAAAGCGTTTTTTTATTTTTTGAATGTAAAAAGCCAAATACAAAGAAAGGGATTAGAATAATCACAGAAAAAAGAACTGTCAAAACATGTATTTGAATAGCTAGTGTCATAACAAAAGCTAAAAATGCCAAATCTTTTTTTGAATAACTCTCTCGTAAAAACCTAGTTGCTGCTAAAACAACTAAAGGCAATACAATAGCGCCCCAACTTCCAAAGGATTGATTAAACGACCAAGATTGGATGATATAAATAGAAGAGTACATAATTGAAAATATCAAACAAATAAGTGCCCTTACCTTATTTTTTATCAGCAAAGTAAACATACTAATAGCAGACAAAAAAGTAATCAAAAAATTAGTAAGTAATTGATAATTAAACCAGGAACGACAAATCAATAAAAGAAGGCCATTAAAATAAGCAAACATCGGCCCATATAATGCATTAATAATCCGGCCAGATTGCGAAAAACCATACATTGAAATAAAGTAATGGAAGTTCCCTTCTTTAATTTGTTGTGCTGTATCATAAAAACGATTATAGTGAAAGATCCAATCATACCCTAAATACAAATTTTGATTACTAATTTGGACCCATTGCAATAAAATCGAAGCAATAAAGATAATCATCAAAGAAATGAATAGCCGTTTTTTACTAGCAGATAAAGACTTTTTCATGTGAACCTTCCTCTATATTTTGATGTTATTTCTTTTTCATTATTATACCCACTAGTGGTGCATGAAACATTTTAAATTCACTCATTATGTTTCACACTATTTC
>JAKDZT010000370.1 GCA_030462125.1 Tetragenococcus sp. | reverse complement strand
TCGCATCTTTTAATAATTGTTTGTTTTGTTCTTCATCAAGATTTGGATAAAGGTTGTGTCCACCGATGGCGTTTGTTCCTATTCCAATCGGATTAATTTCTAACCCTGTATTACCAAGTTCTACTGTGTAAGCCATAAATACTCTCCTTATAAATGCAAATTTTAATTGTAACTTATCCTTTTAATAGTGTTTCGCCGCCATCCACCACAATTTGCGCTCCTGTTATACGCTTTGCTGCATCTGAGGCTAAAAATGCGAAGGTATTTGCGATCGCATCTGCTTGATTTTTCTTTTCCCCAAGTGGGATGGCTAACTCAGGTACTTCGTGAACTGGCGTTAATTTATCTAATTGTTCTGAAAAACTACCGGAATCAAAAATATTGGTTTCAGAAGCCCCTGGATTAATACTATTTACTCGGATATTATATTGCGAAAGCTCATAAGCTGCCATTCTAGCAAATGCAGTAATCGCCGCTTTTGACGTACTATAAGCTGTAAAGCCTAATTGGGAAAATTGACGAACACCACTAACTGAAGCAGTGACGATAATACTACCGCCGTTTTCCTTCATATAAGGAATGGCTGCTTGTACGACATGAAACCCACCATTGATATTTGTGTTAATGGTTTTAGTCCAATCGTTTTCCGCAAAATCTTCGATCGGAGAAACACGACCTAGTATGCCGGCATTGGAATAAACAACATCTATTGTTTGATATTTTTCTCCAATGGCTTGAAAAGCGATTTGAATTTGTTTTTCGTCGGTAACATCCGTGTGGGAAAAAGATAATGTTTCCGTACCATAAGAGCCAATTTCTTCTGTGGTTGCTGTCAAGTCATCTTTATCGATCAAAGCAAGTGCTCGAGCACCTTCTTGGGCAGCACGAACAGCGGATGCTTTACCGAATCCAGAAGCGGCTCCTGTGATCACAATAACTTTATCTGCAAGATTGTTTGCCATAATTTTTTCTCCTTTCGGTTGAGCGAAATAGGACGAAACAAAATGGATAGTACTTACTATCAATAAGTTTCATCTGGGTTAAGTGTAACGCCGGCTTAAACAAAAAGTATATGTTCTATATTGGTAAAAAACATAAAAAAGTGATAGATATTGCTGTAACTCCCTTGAATGGATGAACAAGCGGCTCTATAATGACGTTAACTAACTTGTTCTAAAAGGAGACTAAAATGGAGATAATAAGCAAACCTAAGCTGGATTATCTAGGAACGGTAGGTAATTCGCCGCAATGGACATTTCCATTACATGAACATGAGAATGTCTGTGAGATACTCATTATTTTAAACGGAAAAGGGCGTATGATTATTAATAATGAGATTTATCATGTGACGCGAGGTGATGTGATTGTTTTTAATTCGAAAACACTTCATGAAGAATTTTCGAATATGCAATCGCCTATCGAATTTATTTATTTTGGTATTCGTTCATTAAGAATAAAAGGTTTAGAAGATAATATTGTTCTTCCCAAAACGTGCAGCCCTACTGTGAATATGAGTGACTATTTTCCTACCATCGAAACCTTGGTTTCACTCATTTACCAAGAATTTTCTGATAAAGAGGAAGACTTTGCAGAAGTTTGTTCCGAACAATTGAGTACCATTATTCACTTGCTCCATCGCGTTTCTTTTCTTAATGAGAGAAAACGGAAGTTTGAACCAGTAGATAGCCAATTAATCAAA
>JAKDZT010000369.1 GCA_030462125.1 Tetragenococcus sp. | reverse complement strand
TCACTCCTTTTTATAATATTAGATAGTTTAATTTTATCTGTAATAAAGATAAAAAGCAATATCTTTATTACAGATATTTATAATGTGTATAGGTGATGAAGATGAATTACAAAAATATTCGATCAATAAGAGAAGATAATGATATAACACAGAAGCAAATGGCTGGGTTATTAAATGTTTCTCAAAATACTTATTCTCAATATGAGACTGGAAAAATAGAATGGCCAGTGAGCACGTTAGTTAAAATAGCTGATTACTTTGATGTTAGTGTGGATTATTTGCTTGATAGGACGAAGAATAAAAATAGGATTAATAGTAACTAGTAAAGTAAGAGTATTGAGTTCTGATTTACTGGATGAACAAAAAGTTTAGAAGAGTTTATTGCACGGCTAATAACTTAATCGTTAAGCTATTAAGTTAAATTGTTTTCGAATTTGAAACTAATTCATTTTTGCTATGTGGTTTGAAAAAGCTTATTGATTCCTAAAAAAACCACAAATTTTTAGGTTGTTTTGCTTGCTAAGTTGGTAACATGAATAAGCCTTTAGTTTAAATTTTTAAGGATCTGTAAACATGCACATACTATGGATATAAACGAGTTCAATTTCTTCGAACTTTATGCTATAATAAATATGCGAAACGAAATCAATCAATCAATTATTTCACTAAAAAACCACCCTATTGGAGTAGGGTGGTTTTTCTTTGCACTGTTGCGCCTCCAGCGTTGGAGTTAGAGGACAACTGCAAAGGCTTTCGCTTAATCATCTAACCAGTGATTAATTAGTACCGTTACTAGCCCTACAAAAATAGGTGCGATAACCCACGAAATTTGTTTATCGAACAATTGAACTCACATCTTGGAAGACAGTTGCTAAAAGTATTATAATATAATTCATTATATTGTGATATTTTTTACAATATTTTTTGATATTATATATAAAGAAAACGCTCAAGTGAAATACTTAGAAGAACTGTTGAAACTTAATAATCCGAATAGCGTAGATTATCTTAAAAATAAGGCTTAATGTCTAAACAACTGTCAAAGCAGGACAGTCGACTATTATATTGTTTCTGGAATTCAAAGTAGTTTGATAATTATTTTATTGGCTGTTTTTAAACTGGAAATACTGTAAGTAGCTAGCTAACATTTTTTTATCGCGGGCTAAAAGTTAGCTTACAAATTACGGTTGTTTTTAAACACAACTTTTAGCTTATAGATTGAGAGTATTCCTCTTGTAAAGACAAAGCAAGGAGTGCCATGATAAAGTATCTCTTTAGGTTCATTAACAGTAAAAAAATTGGTAAACGAATTAACAACACTGAATTAATTTTTAGAGAATTAAAAAATAGATATTGTAATATATTCAACGTTTTTTATTTATTGTACATGCCTTTTTGTGCTAATATATTTAGAAAGAAATAGGAAAAGGAGAAGCAATGATAAATAAACATAATAAACTTACTTTCAGACAAATTTTTTTAATTGGATTGATGATTTTTTCTCTCTTTTTTGGTGCTGGAAATCTAATCTTTCCTGCCGGATTAGGCGCAGAAGCAGGAGAAAATTTATGGAGTTCTATGGCTGGTTTTTTAATCACCGGCGTAGCATTGCCAGTTTTAGGATTAGTGTCGATTGCTAATGTGAGTGAGGATGGGAATACTGAAAATTTAGCACAAAAAGTCCATCCTTATTTCGCTAAAGTATTAA
>JAKDZT010000368.1 GCA_030462125.1 Tetragenococcus sp. | reverse complement strand
ATCAGAAGTGATAATGTCAAAAATAGCTTGAGCAACTGCTTGACGCGTGATTTGCGCCCCCACGAATGGTTCTCCTTTATGGGTTACTGCATAAGCTGTTTGTTGATCATCATTATATAACCAAGTTAAACGAAGCAATGTATAATCCAAGTCTAATTCTTCAACCAGCTTTGCTGTGTCTTTTTGAACTTGCATACGAGGGGATGAACCGATCATTTGTTGGTTCCATGCACCGAATTCACCGGAAACTTCGTTATAAATCCCTAGGATCGATGCGCCAATGAATCGTTTCACGCCAGCTCTATCCATTTGTTCAACGACATTTTGTACTGCCTTAACATCGCCCATGTCATTTAAATAAACGACATCTACGCCAGTCATCGCTTCTTGTAATTGCTTGGTATCTAGAAAATCACCATCTATAACCGTTTCACGTGCTGCATCACTAACCTCGATTCTTTCCTTCGCCTTTCTTGCATATAACACCAAATCATTGGAAGACTCATTTAACAATTTTTCTCTCAATAAACGTGCCACTTGTCCCGCTGCTCCTAGTATTAAGATTTTCATACTATAATTCCCTTCTTTCTTTAAACTAAATAAACTATACACCCTAGAGTGGACTTTCAAGCAAGTATAATTGTTTGCTATCAAGTGCACTCTAAGGTATAAACTATATTTAAACTTAATCGTTAGGATGATGAAAATGGAAAAACGAACTTTAGGACATAGCAATATTGAAGTATCAGCCATTGGCCTAGGTACTATGGGGATGGATCATGCTTATGGACCACAAGCAGATCGTACAGAGATGATGACTCTTTTACGGAAAGCCGTTGAATTAGGTTGTAATTTTTTTGATACTGCGGTTATTTATGGTGAAGAAAATGAAATGCTCTTAGGCGAAGCATTCGAACCGATCCGTGACCAAGTAGTTATTGCAACTAAATTTGGGATCACAGGCCAAGAAATCGTTGACGGAGAGCCACAAAACGTTTTAGATAGCCGACCTGATTCAATACGTGAACAGGTAGAAGGCTCATTGAAAAGATTGCGCACAGATGTGATTGATCTATACTATCAACATCGAGTAGATCCAAATGTATCACCAGAGACTGTTGCGCAAACGATGAAAGAACTAATCGAAGAAGGAAAAATACGTGCTTGGGGTCTTTCAAACGCACCGATTGACTACATTCGACGTGCACATGCCGTTTGTCCACTTTCAGCTATTGAAAACCAATATTCTATGGTTTGGCGTAAACCCGAAGAAGAAATATTTGATTTATGTGAAGAATTAGGACTAGCTTTTGTCGCCTACAGCCCTCTAGGAAACGGATTTTTAAGTGGAAAATATAGCAAAGATACTCAGTTTGCTGAAGGCGATTTTCGTAACTTTATGGGACGTTTCCAACCAGAAACAATGAAAACTAACCAAGAAGTCCTTGATGTGATTGCAGATATTGCCAAACGTAAAAATGCGACTTCCGCACAAATTGTTTTTGCCTGGGAATTAGCGCAAAAGCCCTTTATTATTCCTATTCCTGGAACAACGAAATTACATCGTTTAGAAGAAAATTTAGATGGTGCGTCAGTCCAGTTAAGCGAGGCAGAATTAAAAGAAATCAATGAAGCTTTAGCTAAAATTGATATTGATGAAACCTATTTTTAAAAAATATAAAAAAGAGGCAGTATGAGTATATATAGTA
>JAKDZT010000367.1 GCA_030462125.1 Tetragenococcus sp. | reverse complement strand
TGGATAACGAACAATTGCTTGAAATAGAAGATTCTAAATTGGAATTAGAAAAAGAAAAAATTCGTATGAGAGATCAACGCAGAATAATGAATGTTAAATTACGTGAAATGGCAAGATTAGAACATTTAAAAAACTACTTAGAAGAAACAGTTGAAGAAATGCAGCCGATTAAACTTCCTAAAGCTAAAAAGAAAAAGAAATCAGACAATGAGGCTATGGTAGTTATTTCAGATGAACATATAGGTATGAAAATTGATAGTAAGTTTAACACTTATAATATTGAAATAGCAAAAGAAAGATTAGCTAAACTTCAAAAAGAAACTATGAATAAAGTTGAAAAAGAAGATATTAAAAAACTTTATATAGCACATCTTGGAGACGGAATCCATGGTGCCATCCACACAACAGCACGTATCGAAAGTGAAGAGAATGTTATACAACAGATTATAACATTAGCTTACATGCTAGAGTCCTTTGTAGAAGAGTTTGTACAAAAAGGTATTGAAGTTACTTTCTGTTCTGTAGCTGGAAACCACACTAGAGCCATTCCTAATAAGAAAGATTCTTTAGGTACAGCAGAAAACTTTGAAAGACTATTGACTGTATTCTTAGGCAAAACATTTAATCAATTTGATAATTACAAACAGATTGATGATGAAGAAGGCATTATCGTTTTAGATATTAAAGGCAAAACAGTAGTATTAGTACATGCAGATTTAGATAAAGGGAATGGTGTTGTAACTAAGTTAAATGATATGTTGAATTTAAGCATAGACTACATTTTTACTGGTCATGTACACAATGCTTTTTATAAAGAACATGGTAATGCAGTGCAATATGGTGTGGGGTCTCTTTGCGGACTTGACCAATACGCAATAAGCGGTAGATTCTCTGGTAGACCGTCACAATTAATATCAACATTTAATGAAGATGGTATAGATTATGTAAAAAATTTATATTTTGATTAATATATGAAACACACTTTGTGTGTTTCTACAAGCGTCCTTTGACTCGACCCTTTGGGCGTTTGTAGAAATATACAAAATTAGAAGGGTCGAGATAGTATGGAAAAGGAAATATGGAAAGACATACCTGACTATGAAGGGTATTATCAAGTAAGTAATTTAGGTAGAATTAAAAGTTTAGAGCGTTTAATTAAATATAGAGATGGTAGAAAAAGACGCTATCCTAGTGTCGTTATTAAGGACAGAGATAAGGATGGGTTTGCAAGGGTAGTAACTTTAAAGAAAAACAACAAAGGAAAAACTTTCACTGTTAACTGTTTGGTGATGTTAGGTTTTATAGGAAAACCTCCAAAAGGTTACGAGATATGTCATAATGATGGAGATTACCAAAACAACAAATTGGATAATTTGAGATATGATATACGCTCAGAGAACCGTATAGATAATTATAGATATGGAAGAAAAGCGAGTAAAGGGAAATTGTTTATAGATGATGTCTTAGAGATAAGAAACAGATATAAAAATGAGAATATTACCCACAAAGAACTGTCTGCCATATACGGAGTTAATATGTCTTGTATAGGAAAGATAATTAGAAAAGAAAACTTTAAATGGCTCAACGATGACGGAACAATAAGCGAATCTAAAACACAAATAAAATAATAGAAGAATAGAAGTTGTGGAACAGATTTAAGTTCATTATATGATAAGGCTCCTTAATTGGAGACCTTGTTTACATTGTATTATAACAA
>JAKDZT010000366.1 GCA_030462125.1 Tetragenococcus sp. | reverse complement strand
ATTAATGAGATTTTTTGACGAGGTATATTTAAATGAATAATAAAAAATTGGACAGTGCTTTCGAGAGTTTAGTCTCAAGACAAGAATATGTCGTGTTTCAAGCTAATGATTTAGCCAAGGCTTTTGGTAATCTTACAACTAAACAACATCGACTACTCGATTTTGCGACAAGTTACGTCACTAAAAACAGCACTTTTTTAGATACTTATGAGACTACTTTTTCCGAAGTTTTAAAACATTTTGGATTAACAGCAAGCGGTTCTAACTATGCGTATATAGCAAAGTCATTTAAAGAACTTTATGAGAAAACAAATTTAATGATTCAAAAAAATGATTCTCTTGTTCTAGCTCGATTATTTGGAAACGTCAGTTTTGACCGTGATAAGGGTACAATTTCTTTTGATTTCGACAAATATGTTCTCCCTTATCTAGTTGAATTAAAAGAGAACTTTTATGCTATTAACTTAGCTACCCTATCTCTATTAAAAAGTAAGCACTCTCTTGTACTGATGAAATTATGGCAAGCGAATAAGTTTGGAAATAAACAATCTACACATATTAAAGGATCACTTGAAGAATGGCAACAATGGTTTTTAGGTGAGGAGTCCAAAGCTATGAGTGCTGGAATTTTTAAAAGAGATATTCTTACACGAGCAGCTGAAGAGTTAGAATCAAAGTTGCACGTTGAGATAGAGTTACTCACTCGAAAAAATGGGCGTAAAGTAACTGGGTATGAAATGACAATTCGCGAACCTCATCATTTTAGCCCTATGATTCAAGAAGACATTCCTTTTGACTTAGGAGAGGACTATAAATGAGTTCAAAAACGATTAAAGAATTTGCCCAAGAGGTCAATCTCGATAAAAAACAACTCCAAAATAAACTCGCTTATTGGAAAAAAAAGGGAAAAGAGACCTGGAATTTTTCAGACACTTTTTCAGATGGTGTAAGAATACTTACTAAAGCTGAACAAGAAAGGATATATGAGCTTTTAGGAATCCCTATTTTCAGACAAGTTTCAGATGATTCAGAAAGTCTTTCAGAAGCTGATTCATCTTTTAGAAGCGCTCATTTAAAAGAAAAAATATTACTTCTTGAACATCAACTACTAGAAATTAAATCAGATAAAGAATACCTGAAAAACCAAGTATTAAAAGGTCAAAACGAAAAAGAAGAGTTACTTCAATCTAATGCGGAACTAAGAATTTTACTCCAAAATACAATAAAGCAAAACGGAACGCTTCAAAACTCACTGTCTGAACTAACGTCTGAAAATCTAAAAAATAAACTATCTGAAAGATCTGAAATTACTGAAGAGAAGAGAGTTCAGATCCCTTCTGAGAAAGCGTCTAATTTTTACTTTAATTCCGAATTTAAAAAAAATAATCCTGAGCCAATATCTTTTGAAGAACGTTATCCAGAATACAAAGGTTTTTTCTCTGAACTCTTTAAGTATAAAAAAAAACGAGGCTCATGGAGTACTGCTTATCGTCATTCCAAACGATTGGCAAAATTAAAAAAGAAGAACAAAAAAACAATCTCTGATGATGCGTGAGCCAGAGATTGTTTTTTTGCTTTTGTTTAAGGCTATTCAAAAATAACATGAAATTAAATGTTTTTCAACCTGGATTTTTGATTAAAAATCTCCTCATTTTATAATTTATTTATCACAAAAGTCGGGTTTTAGCCCTTTTTTATTATTCCTAAATAGATAATGGCT
>JAKDZT010000089.1 GCA_030462125.1 Tetragenococcus sp. | reverse complement strand
CTGGTAGGTTATCAATTTAGCTTTTATACTCCTGGGGATGAAAGAGATTGGCAAGCTATAGAAACTTCTGTGGGAGAGTTTGATAACTTGTCAGAAGCCCAAGGGTATTTCCAAAAGAATTTTGTGCCTTATCCAGACGAATTGGAAAAACGAATGACTTTTGTCACCGATCCATCAGGTAAAAAAGTTGCTACATGTACAGCTTGGTTGGCTTCTTTTCCTCTTATTGCCGTATAATATTCTTTTCTGTGAACCGTTTCTCCAGGGTTCACCATTCGTTGAATACTCAAATTCGTATCTAAATTAATAGTTTCCAACATCTTGACTTTATTCATTAGTTGCTAAGCACAAAATAAAATTTCTTTGAATAAGAACCGTATATTCCTCAGATTGGTGATTTTTCAATCTTGTTTTGCAACGATCCCTAGCGTGCACCTAGAAATACAAATAAGCTGCTCTTTTTCGTCAGTGATATTGATTTGCCAAACCATAGTTCTTCGACCGATATGAAGAGGTGTCGCTTTGGCTGTGACTGTTCCTGAGGCTGTACTTTTGATATGGTTGGCGTTGATTTCTATGCCAAAGATCGTCTCGTGAGTAGAATCAATATTGGCGGAAGCCCCTATACTGGCAGCTGTTTCTGCCAGAGCGGCGCTGGCGCCACCATGTAAATACTGCGCTGGCTGGCGAGTACGATGATCGACAGGCATGGTCATAACAACATTTTCTTTTTCTGCAGAAACGACTTTCATACCAAGTGCTTCCATTAATGTATTTTCCAATCTACTCAACCTCCTGCATGTTAAATGTACTAAAATTAATCACTTTTAGTTTATGGAAAGAAAAGTACCGTGTCAATTTTCTTTGAAATTTCGTTTTTTATTAAAAGATGGAACAAAGTTTTCCTTTAAGCGGTTTATCTTGAGAAAATGAAATAAAAGTACTAAATTAGACCCAAGATAACTTTTTAAATAATGAAGGTTATTGTGTTTGTTTGAAATTTTGAAATAAACTGAGGGAGGAATCATGCATGGAAGTTGCTTGGGAAAAAGTAGCGGACTATAAAGAAATTATTTACGAAAAATACAAGGGGGTCGCTAAGATTACGATGAACCGTCCAGAAAAACGGAATGCGTTCACGCCATTAACGGTGAATGAAATGATCGATGCGTTTGCCGATGCTAGAGATGATTCATCGGTGGGTGTGATTATTTTGACAGGCGCAGGCGAAAAAGCTTTTAGTTCTGGTGGCGATCAAACGGTTCGTGGTAACGGCGGTTATGTGGATCAAGACCAAGTGCCACGTTTGAACGTCTTGGACTTACAACGATTGATCCGTAATATCCCTAAACCAGTGATTGCCATGGTCGCAGGCTATGCCATTGGGGGCGGTCATGTATTGCATGTCGTTTGTGATTTGACGATTGCAGCGGACAACGCTATTTTTGGACAGACAGGTCCTAAAGTAGGTAGTTTTGACTCTGGTTATGGTGCTGGTTTATTGGCTGAAATGATCGGTCAAAAACGTGCGCGTGAAATGTGGTATTTATGTCGTCAATACGACGCAAAAGAAGCTTACGATATGGGGCTGGTGAATAAAGTTGTGCCATTGGATCAATTGGAAGCCGAAACCTTGCAGTGGTGCCAAGAAATTTTGGGAAAATCACCAACCGCTTTGCGCTTTTTGAAAGCCTCATTTAACGCGGCTACCGATGGTTTAGCTGGTTTGCAACAAATGGGGGGGAGTGAAACGCTCTTGTATTATACTACCGATGAAGCTAAAGAAGGACGCGATGCTTTTAAGGAAAAAAGAAAGCCGGATTTTGATCAGTTTCCACGTTTTCCTTAATCAATGTCATAAATATAGCAGCTTTTGTTTCTTATCAAGGGTTGCTATATTTTTGTTGTTTATGTAATTTATCGAGGAAGTGAGTTTTTCATATGAAAGAAGTAATTCCCCACTGGTTAAGCAAACAGGCAGATTTGAAGCCTAACCAGTTAGCGCTTGAATATAATGGGAAAGAAACATTATCTTTTCAGGAACTAGCTCAAGCCAGTCAATCAATGGCCAGGCGCTTAGCCAATCTAGGCGTTGAAAAGGGGAGTCATATTGCTTTATTATCGCAAAATAATGTCAATATGATTATCGCTATTCATGCGTTAAGTTATCTAGGAGCTGTGGCTGTGTTATTAAACACACGCTTAAGTGCCAATGAGTTACAGTTTCAGATAAATGACGCTAAGGTAAATTTGTTAGTGACATCGGTTTTTTTTAGTGACAAGACAGAAGGGATCGATGTTCCTCAGAAAAAGTCTTTTTCTGAACTGCAACGGTTACCTGAAAAAGAGGTTCCCCTACAAAATGAATTGGTGTTAAATGATCCTTTTACCATTATTTATACTTCGGGCACTACCGGCTTTCCTAAAGGTGTTGTGCATACCTATGGAAATCATTGGTGGAGTGCGATCGGATCAGCGCTGAATTTAGGGATATCGCCCCAAGATAAGTGGCTAACTGTCCTGCCGTTATTTCATGTGAGCGGTTTGTCTACCCTATTTAAGAGTGTGATCTATGGTATGCCTATTTATTTGATGACTTCCTTTGAACCAGAAAAAGTTCATGAGGCGTTGATGAAAAATCATATTACGATGATTTCTGTGGTGACGGTCATGTTGCAGCGCTTGTTAGAACAGATGGCAACTGAACGCTATCCGGAACAGCTGCGATGCGTTTTATTAGGAGGCGGACCTGCACCCAAACCCGTGCTTGAACAAGCGCGCAAAAAAGAAGTACCGGTTTTTCAATCCTATGGTTTAACTGAAACTTCTTCGCAGATTGTGACTTTAAGCCCCCAAGATGCCCTACGTAAAATAGGTTCGGCGGGTAAGCCTCTGGTTCCAGCACAACTAAAAATCCACGATCCGTCTACCCGAGGTGTCGGAGAAATCTATGTCAAAGGACCGATGGTGACAAAAGGTTATTTCAATAATCCAACAGCGGACCAAAAAGCTTTTCAAACAGATTGGTTAAAAACTGGCGATCTTGGTTATCTTGATGAAGAAGGCTTTTTATATGTGGTGGATCGTCGAAATGATTTGATTATTTCAGGCGGGGAAAACATTTATCCTTCTGAAATCGAAAGCGTGGTCTCCGAACTTACTGGCGTTCAAGAGGTTGGTGTAACAAATAGGTCAGATGATCAATGGGGCGAAGTTCCGGTGGCCTTTATTGTAAAAGATACACAAAATGTTTTAGATGAAGAAATGGTGCAGACCTATTTGAAGAGCCGTTTAGCTTCTTATAAAGTGCCAAAAAAAATTTATTTTGTTGAACAGCTGCCAAGAAATGCCTCTAACAAACTTATGCGCTATAAGTTGAAAGAGTGGCTCTAGTGTTTTTTAGAGAATGATATAACTTTTATAGGCATAGCGACTGACCAAGTTGGTTAGTCGCTTTTTCGTACGCTCGGCTAGATCGGCTTTTTTCAATGACAAAATGAGGAGAAGTAAAAAAGTTGCCCCTTCATTTCTCCTGCTTAAGCTAACTTTAAGGTTAGTTGATTAGACTATGGTCATCAACTAAATGAGGAGGTTCTTTCATGAAACTAAAAAAAATTTTTCAAAGAAAAGAAAATAAATATCTACTGACCCAATCACAATTTCAGTCCTTTTTTGATGACTTACATCAATATATGTCTGTTGATCAATATGGACTGCATACGATTCAATCATTGTATTATGACACTCCGGATTATTACTTTATCCAACGATCCATAAGTAAACCGAAATACAAAGAAAAATTTCGTGTCCGAAGTTATGGCATTGCGCGAGCAGACAGTCTGGTGTTTTTAGAAATTAAAAAGAAAGTCGCTGGAATTGTCTATAAACAGCGCTTGGTATTTACTTATGAGGAATATCTAAATTGGGAAGTCTCTGGTAAATTTTCTGATCAGCTAACAAGTGTTCAAATTGCACGAGAAATTACATGGTTGTTTTATCGGCAACCGACACTCTCGCCTAAAGTATTGATCACCTACGATCGTTTATCGTTATTTATGGCAGATGATAGTGAATTTCGAGTTACCTTTGATCAAAATATTCGCTATTGTACCGAAAATCTGGCCTTAGATAACAAACTTTCAGGGAAATTGGTCGCTCCTGAAGTGGGGGTATTGATGGAAGTCAAAGCTATGGGGGCCTATCCTTTGTGGTTTACGGCCTTGCTAACTAAATATCATATTCAAAAAAGCAGTTTTTTAAAATATGCCCAAACTTACCAGCGTCATTTATTTAAGAGGGAGGAACTATTAAATGTTGTCTAGTTTATTTACTGAAGGAGCCACAGATATCCAATTAAAAGAGCTTCTAATCTGTATTACCGCTTCATTAATTTTGGGCATGTTAGTTGCTTTTATTCATATGTATCGCAATGTTTACACGAAGAATTTTGTCATTACCTTAGCTGTTTTACCAGTCCTTGTTCAATCGGTGATTATGCTGGTAAACGGTAATCTAGGAACTGGGATAGCTGTATTAGGGGCTTTTAGTCTGATTCGTTTCCGTTCAGTGGCTGGCGGTTCTCGCGAGATTACTAGTATTTTTTGGTCAATGGGCGTCGGTTTAGCCACCGGCATGGGCTACGTTTCTTATATCGCTGTTTTTTCTGTTATTGTAGCTACTTTCTTACTAGTAATTTATCGATCGAATTTTGCCGATCAAAATTCAGCAGAACGTGAATTGAAGATAACGATCTCTGAAGACCTAGATTATCCGGAACTATTTAATGATATTTTTGAGGAATTTGCTTACAGTTATCGCCTTGATACTGTAAGGACAACAACTATGGGAAGTTTATACGAGTTGCGTTATATTTTGCTTTTGAAAGATCAGCAACAGGAAAAAAATTTGATCGATTCTATTCGCATCCGTAATGGAAATTTGCCCGTTGTTTTAGGAAAAGTTGCCACTAATCGAGATGAATTATAAATGAGGATGTGAATGTTAATGAAAAAAAGAGTTGTTGCTTCTTTAGTGATCGCACTATTTATTAGTGCTTGCTCTCCTAGCTCCGCTTCTACAGAAAACTCAGCAGATACACAGACACAGACCAGTAAGTCTACATCAGAAGATACGGCCGATATATCAGATACGTTTGGTACCTACGAGAAGGAAGATCTTAACACTGAGTATGATTCGGATAGTTCAACCGTTGAACTATCCGACAATACTGAGGAAGTAGAGGGCGTGTCTGTCGATGGACAAATCGTAACGATCAATCAAGGTGGCACCTATGTTTTATCAGGTGAGCTGACTGATGGCCAAGTGGTTGTCAATGTTAATGAAGATGCAAAAGTACATCTTGTTTTAAATGATGTGACAATTACTAATCAACAAGGCCCGGCTATTTTAGTTGAACAAGCAGAAAAAGTGGTTACTACCTTGGCCAGTGATACAACGAATACTCTGACTGATGGAGATGATTATCAACTAGATGGTGACGAAACGGAACCAGACGCGACCTTTTACAGTAAAGAAGATCTAGTGCTCAATGGAGACGGAGAATTGAAAGTTTCGGGGAATTATAATAACGGTATTCGTAGCAAAGATGATTTGATTTTAGTTTCAGGCGAGTATACGGTTAATGCCAAAAATAATGCCTTAAAAGGGAAAGATTCTGTAGAGATTCTTGATGGGAGTTATACGCTTACCACAGAAGAAGGCGATGGTATCCAATCCAATAACTCTGATGAAGAAGACAAGGGGCATATTGCCATAGATGGAGGTACATTTAAGATCACCTCTGGACGAGATGGGGTGCAAGCTGAGACAGATGTAAGTATACAAAAAGCAGAAATAACGATTAAAACAGGAGAAGACGAAATTTCTGATGAAGAAAGCTATAAAGGGATCAAAGCAGGAAATAGCCTTTTAATTCAAAACGGTGCTTTCAAACTGACTACAGCAGATGACAGTTTGCATAGCGATGGGGATATTGCGATCAAAGACGGTGAATTTACTCTTGATTCTGGAGATGATGGCATCCATGCTGACAATGATCTAACCATTGATGGTGGCACAATCAATGTGACTGACTCTAATGAAGGTTTGGAAGCTAGCGTGATTACGATTAATGATGGAGACATTACCGTGGTTGCAAGTGATGATGGCTTAAACGCCAGCGACGGTAGCAGTAGCGACACGGAAGAAACAGCAGGGCAAGCAGGAAGTCCTGGTGAAGAGCAGGCAGATGATAGTCTATTACTTGCTATCAATGGAGGAACTCTCCATGTAGACGCGCAAGGCGATGGTTTAGATAGTAATGGAAATATCGAAATGACAGGAGGAACGGTGACAGTTGACGGACCGACAGAAGATAACAACGGCGCACTTGATTACGAAGGAGATTTTGAACTCTCTGGTGGAACGTTAATCGCAGCATGGAGCAGTGGCATGGCGATGAATGTTTCTGATTCTTCTTCCCAAGCTTCGTTAGGGGTTTACTTTAGTGAGACCCAATCTGCCGGAACGATTGTTAGTCTGCAAGATAGTGATGGTAATGTTATTGCTACTTACAAACCAAGTAAAGACTTTGACCATATTGTCATCTCTTCGTCTGAGTTAGAAGTAGATGAAAGTTATACCTTGGTCAGTGGAACAGATGCCAATGGAACGGAGCAAAATGGTTACTATCAAGATGAGGAAATTGTTGATGGTACGGAATTGGGAACACTGGCCTTGTCTGATACGGTGACCAACCTTTCTGAAACAGGAGAAACAGTTTCAGCAGATAGTATGATGGGAGGCCCTGGCGGCGCTCCTAATGGGGAAGCTGGCGAGGATTTCGATGGTGAACCTCCTCAATAAATTTAGCAAATAAAAGAAATATGAGCGGAAAATTCGATATTTGTCGAATCTTCTGCTCATTTTTTGTATATGAAAGTGCCCTATAGATTGGCTTAATAAACGAGAAAATAGGTAAATTTATTCAATAAAACGAATAAGCCTTTGTTTGCTTAAGTGTCGTTATTCTTTTTTCCCATACTTTAAACAAGACCATATTTGACAAATTGGCTTATTTTTCCAGCCATTCATCAACGAGTTCTTGGTTTTCATCGATCCAATTTTCGGCACCTTCAGTTGGTTCTTCGTCTTCCTCTTCAGCTTCACTAACATAACTCATTAACTCATTAATTTGGTCATCGTCCATTTTCCAATTTTTCATCCATTGATCTATTTCCGGATAGTCTTCATCAAAACCTTGGCGTGTAGCATGATGAATTTTTTCAGCTTCGCCAAAGGCGTTTTGAGGGTCATCTAAATATTTTAAGTCCAATTCAGAAAACACACGATGAGGATTCCATAATGGTACTACAATATCCTCTTCATTATCGATTGATTTTTCTAATTCGGTCAACATAGCAGGTTCAGAGCTTGCGGTGAGTTCATAATCTAATCCATATTCGTCTATT
>JAKDZT010000088.1 GCA_030462125.1 Tetragenococcus sp. | reverse complement strand
TGCACAAGCAGAAGCACCAGCTCCAGCACCAGAAGTTCAAGAAGAACCTGAACAAGCAGAAGCACAAGAACCTGAACAACAACAACCAGAAGCACAAGAGCAAGAAGCTGAAGAACCAGCTGCTGAACAACCAGTAGAAGAAGAACAAGTACCAGCAGAAGAACCTGTAGAACAAGAAGCACCTGCAGCTGCTGAACAAGCAGAAGAACCTACACAAGCAGAAGCGCAAGAACAACCGGTTGAAGAAGAACAACCAGTTGAAGAACCAGCAGCTGCTGAAGAAACAGAAGAAGCAGCCCCTGAAGCCGAATCTTCTAACGAAACCGTTGAAGTGAACGGTCACTTGCAACAAATTGCTCAACGTGAATCCGGTGGAGATATTAGTGCAGTGAACCCATCATCAGGTGCAGCAGGTAAATATCAATTCCTACAAAGTACATGGGATTCTGTAGCACCAGCAGAATATCAAGGTAGCTCCGCTGCAGAAGCTCCTGAAGACGTTCAAGACGCAGCAGCCCAAAAATTATATGATACAGCTGGCGCTAGCCAATGGGTAACTGCATAAATCCATACACTTTTAACAAATAAAGTAATATTTAGACAAAAGTCCTTATCTATTTAGATGAGGGCTTTTTTTTAGGGCTAATAGGAAGTTGTAAAAACATCATTAGAAATAGCCAATACGAAAGTTCTTATCCTATTTGGATAGAAACTTTTTCAACTAAAACAATGAATATGTTAAACAAACGAACATAAATAATGGAAAAAGTTGGTGATAAAAGGCCATTGTTTGCTAAAATAGATGAGAAAGTTTTTTTAGCAAATGCGTTTCAAGAAACTTTGTTTGTTAAAAAAGTTCGATAAGTTGAATAAAAACAAATGAAAGAAGGATTGAGAGATGGCAGAGAAAAAATTTGACCAACAATTTTTTATTAATTTATTCATTCCAGTCATTATTGGGGTCATTATTTGGCTGTTCCCTTGGAGACCAGCAGAAGTACCAGTTGAAGGTTGGCATATGTTAGCTATATTTGTTGCAACAATTGTAGCTATTATTTTAAAGCCTTTGCCAATGGGTGCCGTAGCGTTAATCGGCTTGGCAGTAACTATTGTCATTGGTCCGCTAAACACAGAGACAGCTCTAGATGCTTTTGCGGGTACTAGCGTTTGGCTGATTGTTTTAGCTTTCTTCTTATCTAAAGGGATCATTAAAACCGGGTTAGGACATCGGATTGCTTATGTGTTGATAGAAAAATTTGGGAAGAAAACCATTGGCCTAGCCTATGCTTTAACGGGTGTAAACATAGTGGTAGGGCCAGCCATTCCAAGTAGTACTGCAAGAACGGGTGGCGTTATGTTACCGATCGTTCAAGGGTTAGCGGATACTTTTGAATCGAACCCGCAAGACGGTACTCGTAAGAAAATCGGAGCATTTTTAATCACGAGTCTTTTTCATGTGGATACCATAGTTGCCACTATGTTTTTAACAGCAGGAGCCACAAAGCCTTTAGCACAAGAATTAGCTGCTGGTTTCGGTATTGAAATTACTTGGATGAACTGGTTTCTAGGTGCTTTAGTTCCAGGGCTTCTCTCATTAATACTTATTCCATTAATTTTGTTCAAGATTTATCCCCCAGAAATAAAAGAGACGCCCGGAGCTCCTAGCTGGGCGAAAGAAAAACGCAAAGAAACAGGTCCAATGACTTTTGATGAGAAAAATATGACATGGATTTTTATTTTAGCTATTATTTTATGGGTGTCAGGTCAATTTATCGACTTAAGTGCTGTGACAGTCGCATTGATCGCCGTTTCTTTACTTCTACTATTAAAAATTTTGGCGTGGGATGATATCACTCAAGAAAAAGGCGCCTGGAACACTTTAATCTGGTTTGCTATTTTAGTAATGATGGCAGGGCAATTAAATGAACTCGGGTTTATTCCTTGGTTCAGTGATGCGATTGCTTCAGCAGTATCTGGCTGGGGCTGGGTAGCGATATTTATAACACTCTGTTTGGCTTTTTTCTATACGCATTACTTCTTTGCCAGTCTAACAGCGCATGTTACAGCAATGTATCCAGCATTTTTGGGTGTCGCTTTAGCTTCTGGCGCGCCACCTTTATATGCAGCCTTGATGCTTGCCTACATTACCAATATTTGCGGCGCGACTACGCATTACGCTAGTGGCCCGGCAGCTGTGCTTTTTGGTGAAGGTTATGTTACCCAGAATGAATGGTGGAAGATAAGCTTTATTATGGGGATCGTTTATCTGTTTATTTGGCTGGTTATTGGTTCTGGTTGGCTTAGTTTGATTGGTTTTATGTAGATGAAATTTGTTATTTGCTTTAAAAACTAGAATAAGAAAGAAGGAAAAAGATGAAAGTCACAATGATAACTGGAGATGGAATTGGCAAAGAAATTTCCCAAAGTGCCATGGATATTATCGATGCCTCAGGCGCAAATATTGTATGGGACATCGTTCACGCTGGCGAAGCGGTTTATGAAGAAACTGGCACCCTTATCCCAGAAGATGTTTATGAAAGTTTAGAGCAAAATAAAGTGGCATTAAAAGCGCCCATGACTACGCCTATTGGTAAAGGATTTCGTAGTGTAAATGTCTCTTTACGAAAAAAATATGATTTGTACGCCAATATTCGTCCTGTTCAATCCATTGGAAATATAGAAACGTTATTCGAAAATTTAGATCTAGTCTTATTTAGAGAAAATACCGAAGACTTATACGCTGGCATAGAGGAAAAAATTTCTGATGATGAAATGCATAGTATAAAAATGATTACAAGAAAAGCCAGCGAACGAATTATTCGCCGGGCATTTGAGTATGCCAAAGAGAATAACCGTTCAAGTGTAACCGTGGTAACAAAAGCAAATATCATGAAACTTTCTGATGGATTATTTTTAGATATTGCACGGGAAATTGCCGCTGAATTTCCAACAATCGAATTCAAAGAAGTCTTAGTAGACAATATGGCTATGCAATTAGTTATTGACCCGCATCAATTTGATGTTGTAGTCACCGAAAACTTGTATGGCGATATTTTATCAGATGAAATGGCAGGACTCATTGGTGGATTAGGTCTGGTCCCAGGCGCAAATGTAGGAGATAATATGGCGATATTTGAAGCAGTTCATGGTTCTGCGCCAGATATAGCAGGTAAGAACTTAGCCAATCCCACGGCTATTATATTAGGCGGATGTATGATGTTAGACTATCTAGGTAAAACAAAAGAAAGCAATAACATTCGCCGCGCTTTAAATGAGGTATTAAATCATCCGGAAAATTTCACTCGTGATTTGAAAGGAACAGCGACAACGAGTCAATTTACAAAAGCAGTGATCGAGCAAATGAGGGCATAATAGTTGCGTTAAGCTTGTTATAAAAAATTAATGTGACAAAAGTCATATTGACTAATGACCAGAGGCAGTATCTAAACTGCCTCTGTTTTTTTATAATTAAGACAGAAATTTAAAATATTGGTTGGACTAATCGTTGATCAAATTTGTACATATTGGAACCATCTATAGGCAAATAATGAAAGGGAGTGTATGAAAATGATAGAAGTACAAAACTTGAAGAAAAGATTTAAGAAAAAAGTGGCAGTAGAAGATATGAATTTCTACTTGGAAAGTGGCGAGTCAGTAGGGTTACTCGGGCCCAATGGCGCGGGTAAATCGACCACTATTTCCATGATATCAACTTTGCTGCCGCCTGCCCAGGGGACAATTAAATACAATGGAAAAGATGCCTTGAAAAATCCGGATGAATTGCGGAAAGATTTAGGCGTTGTTCCTCAAGAGATTGCTTTATATGAAGAATTATCTGCTTATGAAAATATGAAGTTCTTCGGAAAAGTTTATGGGCTAAGGGGTAAGGCTTTGGAAAATAAAATTCAAGAAATCTTGGAATTAGTAGGACTAGTAGATAGACAAAAAGAAGCGGTAGAGACTTATTCAGGTGGAATGAAACGACGAATCAATATGGCTGTTGCTTTGATGCATAATCCGAAAACATTGATTATGGATGAGCCTACAGTAGGAATCGATCCCCAATCCAGGAACTATATACTAGATATGGTACGAAAATTGAACCGTGAAAAAGGGTTAACGATTTTATATACCAGTCACTATATGGAAGAAGTCGAAAAGTTGTGTGACCGTGTATACATCATGGATGAAGGACATGTGATCGCATCGGGTACGAAAGACGAATTAAAAAGTATTTTATCTAATGAGGAAACAATCAATATTCAAGTGGAAGAACATAATGGGGAGTTTGCAGATTTATTGAGCTCTCAACAAGGGATAACCCAAGTTATGCAAGATGATCTTGGATATAGTCTAATCGCCTCAAAAGGAGAACAGTTACTCGGGGAAATATTTGATTATGCCAAACAAACTAAAGTTAAAATCTTAGGTGTTCATGTACAAACACCGAGTTTAGAGGATGTATTCTTACACCTAACAGGGCGCAAATTGAGGGATTAGGAGGAATCATGAAGTATGTTTAATTTAATAAAAAAAGATTTTTTGACACTTTTTAAAAGTAAAAGTGAGCTTATTGAACTTTTGCTTATGCCTCTCTTTTTGATTGCCATCTTAGGATTTGCGTTGGGCGATGTTTTAATGGGCGATGGCGGCATAGATACTTTTGATGTCGGAATCGTCAATGAGCAAAACTTTGAAGCCGATCTTGACCGCCTGGAAGAGGATCTTTTAGAAGAAGGACTGCCGGAAGAAATAAGGGATGATATTGTATCAGGTGCTGAAGAGGAGCTATTAGAAGAAGGAGTACCAGAAGAAGCAGTGGACGAGATTATAGCAGATGCTGAAGAAGATCTTTTAGACGAAGGTTTGGAAGAAACAGTAGATGAGTTTGTGTCAAATGCGGAAGATATTGATCCTGCCAATATGCTAACAGATTTGCTGGAAGATGAGGATTTTGAAGACCTTATGATTATTCATGAGTTTGATGATGCTCAATCAGCTGAGGAAGCCTTAGATGAAGATGAACTGGCTGGCTATATTACTATCCCGGAAGAATTCAGTTACGATGTATTGCGGTCCATTTATTTTGATGAAGCTTCCCAAGCTACACTGGAAGTAGCTGGACAAGACGAAGGCGCTATTTCTTCCAGTATTCTTCAAAGCGTCGTGCATAGCTTTGTTGATCAGTACAATTTAGAAACGTCTATTGCTCTTGCAACAGATGGCGAGGCAGAGTTGGAAGAAGAGGAGGACAGAGATTACGGAGAAATTATGCAACTCTCTGTGGAAGAACCAGTGGACGCTTTTCAATATTTTACGATTGGGATGGGCGTGATGTTTGCCCTTTCAACTGCTCCGGCTTTAGCCAGCAGAGCCTTTAAAGAAAAAGAACAGCACGTCTTTGGCCGGATCATGTTGGCTGGCAAGAAACCATTGATTTATTTGAGTAGTAAAATGGCTTCCGGTACATTGATCACACTTGTTCAACTCAGCATTTTGTTTATTATTTCAACATTATTTTTTGGTATATTCGATGGAAAAGATACCGATTTTTGGGTGAATATGATTTATGTAACTGGCTTATATTCATTGGTCGTTGGAAGCATAACGAGTTTGCTTACGTCTATTTCTTTATATGCTAATGATAATAGTACGGCTAACCTAGTTGGTAGTTTTGTTCCTGTGCTTGGTTTTCTAGGTGGAAGTTTGACACCAGTAGATCAGTTTTCAGAAACTTTACAACAACTTGGGAATTGGTTGCCTAACGGGGCTGTAATGACTTCTTATTTGCAGATTTTTCAAGGGTTTGGTTTTCAAGACGTACTCCCATTAATGGTGAGAATTATTGGCGTCACGATTGTGTGCCTGGTCCTTGCAGTTATTATCTTTCCCAAAAGGAGGTTGGATTAAATGTTTGATGTATTTATACTTCAATGGAAGAGATTAATGAAGAAGCCATTCTTAGTTGTAATGTTTACAGGGCTTACAGTTTTATTTGTTTTCTTTACAGGTAATATCCAAATGGACTCGTCCGTGGAAGTCCAAGTATATAGCAATGATTTAGCTAACGAAGAATTAGATGAATGGGTTGATCGTTTAAATGAAGATGAAGCGATGGTTTTCGAAGCAACTGATTATGAAACAGCGGAAGAAGATGTCCGCATGAACGACAGTCCTTTTGCTCTTGAAATAGACGAAGAAACCTATCGATTCTTAGTAGGTCATGAAAGTGAACATTTGCAGGCAGTTGACCAGCATGTACGCCAGGTATTTAGTGAATATTATCGTTTGGAAGAAGTAAGAGAAGATTTTCCAGATAGTGACATTGAAGTAGAAGAGCTCATAGCGGTCGAAGATTTTGAAAGCGATGGTGCTCAAAGAGCTGTGACGGGGTTTCAATTATACATGCTAATTGGAATGGTATTTTATTTTTCAGTTTTCACCATTTTATTTTTACAAACAAATCTTTTAGAAGAAAAGAGAGCTGGAACATGGAATCGATTGATAATGACACCACTTAAGAAAACACAAATTTATCTGGGAAATCTTTTCCATTATTTTTTAGTTGGTTTATTTCAGATTGTACTTTCCTTTTTCATTTTGACGAACCTGTTAGGAATTAACATAGGTACAAATTATATTCCAATGATAGCTGTTGTATTGTCGTTTACATTTGCGATTGTTTCATTAGGGATTTTACTGATAAGCGTAGTTCCGACTCCACAGTCTTTACAGGTGACTATTCCAATTGTAACGACCGCTATGGCTATGTTAGGCGGAGCATTTTGGCCAATCGATGTCGTGCAGAATCGTTTTATAGTATTTTTAGGTGAGTTAATGCCGATTAAGCATGGAATCGAAAGTATGAACAATGTCATAATTGAGGGATCTACATTAACCGAGATTTTTCAACCTCTAGGCATTTTATTGTTGATGGGTACTCTATTTATGGGGATTGGTATTAACTTGATGGAACGCTCAACACAAACATAAACTGGAAAAGCCCCTCTAGTTAATTTTGTTAAATTAGAGGGGCTTTTTACGTAAAAAAGCTCAGGCTTAACTTTACGGGGGAAAAGTTTAGAACTGAAAAACTAGATTATAATGAATACAAATGAAAAAGAAACCGATAGTACTGCTCTTGACATTCACAAATTTGAGCCGCATTTTACAGAAGGGAAAAGAAGTAACGATTTAGTATAGGAAGTGCAAGTATGATATTAAACTGTTGACAAAACTTTAGAAACGGTATATCAGAATGAATGAATATAAAATTCATTCATTCATTATTGGAGATGATTATCGAATGCAGACGGACAAAAAACAGACACTTTTTGATGCTGCTCGTACGCTTTTTTTAGAACAAGGTTTTAAAAAAACTAACATTGCAGCAATCACTAAGCAGGCAAACGTAGCAGTGGGAACTTTTTATAAGTATTATTCTTCCAAAGAAGAAATTTTCTATGAAGTTTATCAAGC
>JAKDZT010000365.1 GCA_030462125.1 Tetragenococcus sp. | reverse complement strand
TAACGGTTTCTTTTTTATTCGTCTAGAGGATACCTCAATAAATTTTACACTTAGCATTTTATCAGGCGCTTTTCTTTTTTTCCTTTTACGTTATAATTTAAAAGAAAGGGGAGGTAGGTAAAGTGATATTTGTCTTAATAAACATCATTCTGTTATTTTTTTTAGCGTTTATTCTATTTTATACCGAAAAAATCCGCTTTTTAAAAAAGGATTCTTCCAATATTTTGCTAGATATTTTAAAACGGTATCCGGATTTATATAAAGCATTTAAAAAAACAACATTAGATCCTATGACTTTTTCAATTCCCGGTTTATTTAAAACACAAACGCTGGAAACTGACAGTAAAAAACTGGATGATTGTTATGATATAACGCCGCAAGGGTTAGCTGTAACTGAAAATCACATATTTATTTCTGCTTATTGTTACAGTCATGAACATCACTCTGTTATTTTTATGCTTGATAAAAAAGAAAACGACCCGCCAAAAACAATGGTTTTAAAAGATCGGACACATGCAGGAGGACTTGTTTATGATAAGAATCGGCAATGCTTATGGGTTTGTTCTGCTGCAAAAAATCACGGACGAGTTTCTGCCATTCTCAAAGATGATATATTGAACTATCAGTATATGCCAAATTCTGAAATTATCCCTTATTATCATAGCGTTAATTTTCCCACGATTCCTCAAGCTTCTTTTATCACAATAAAAGAAAATTCTTTCTTTGCAGGAACTTTCGATAAAACAAAAAATGGTGTGGTTATAAAAATGACATTTGAAAAAGAGGAGGACTTTACTAACAATGACAACCTGGACGAAACAATTGATATTCCTAAAAGAGCTCAATCCATGGCTTTTTATAAAGAATATTGTTTAATATCTCAATCTTTTGGACCCGTTAGCTCTAAAATTTATATTTTTTCAAATGAACAGCTTTCTAGTGGTAAATTAAACAGCAAAACAGCTTTAAAGATCATCAAGACACCGCCTTATTTGGAACAAATCGCAGTCTATGATGCCCATTTATATGCAATTTTTGAAAGTGGTGCCAGAAATTATCGTAAAAAGACAGCAAATTTCCTTATGGAAATTATAGCTTTTCATTTGCCAACTTTGCTTGATATAGTAGAATAATATTTTGATTTGGAGGTTATCATGTATATTCGAGATTATACTTTTTCTGATAAAAAAGAGACAATTAAAATGATCAAACAAACAATTCAAGAAGTGAATAAAAACGATTACAATAAAGAACAATTAGCTGCCTGGTCGTCTATAGATGAATATTCATGGAAAGCTTCTTTAAAAGACTATTCAGCAGTCGTTATGGTCAATGATTGGAATAATAAAATCATTGGTTTTGCCGATATGGATAACAAGGGCTATTTAGATCAATTTTCGTGCACAAGGATTTTCAAAATCAGACCATAGCTAGTAAGCTGATTAGTTATCTGGAAAAAAGCATCCAGAGCAGAAAATTCTCAACTTTTGCTTCAGTTACAGCAAAACCATTTTTTATAGCATGTAGCTATGAGGTTATTAGAACTAATATTGTAAATTTAAGAGGACAACAACTCAAAAACTATTATATGGAAAAAATAAACGAGAATAATAAATATGCCATATAATTGCACAAATCAAAGTTAAAGACAAAAAAAGTAAATAAAAGGGACGTAAAAACAAAAAGTAAGTTGTAAAAAGTTAAATGATTTATTTCAAATATAAAGTTAATCT
>JAKDZT010000087.1 GCA_030462125.1 Tetragenococcus sp. | reverse complement strand
TGAGACAAAAAAAGACGCCAGTGATTTCTCACCAACGTCATATATTATAGAACCCCATTTGTGCGATCTCGTCCACCAATTGATAGGTTTCAGCTTGCAAAAAATTATCTGTGAAGTAATCTTGCACATGATAGATATAAAGCAAACGTAAATCAAACTCATTTCCGTAAATATGCATCCCCCGATTGGGCGTACCACTAACCTTGACATTAAAGAAACATACCATCTGCTTCATTTCTTTAATGTCATTTGCTGCTGTTCCACGGCTTACTCCTAATTCTTCTGATAAATCATCTATAGCGATAAAATTACCTGATTCAATCAAACGCTTAATCATAAATGAAATCCGTTTATTAGCAGAATTAAAATCACGCGTTTGTTTTAAACCACCAACCATTACCTCATCAAATCGGTCAAAATTATTAATAATTAATTGATACGTGTTATCTTTTTGTTTAATTTTAGCAATATCTGCCAATTCCTCGTTCAAAGAAACGATACTATTTCGTATCGTTTGTCGGCTAACTGTTAATTTTTGTTCTAACTCAGTCGTTGTCATTTCCTTACGGGTAACTAACAATTGTAGAATCTGGTACCAACGATTGACTACAGCCATCTTTACCCTCCAATTCTAGCCTCTTGTTTTACCTCCAGCTACATTTGTTGTAACACCAGTGATATAGCTTGCACGATCTGACAGATAGTAACTAACTAAATCTGCCACTTCATGTAATTGACCGCTACGTCCTAACGGAATTGTGCTCGTTTTCGCATACCCTTCTCGTAATTTTTCCACCGTAATACCTCTTGTATAAGCGAGTGCTTCTTCGTAAGCTAACGTTCGTAGTCCAGTTTCTTCCATAATGCCAGGCGCAATACCCACAACGCGGACATTGGATTTCCCTAATTCTTTAGCCCACGAACGTGTATAACTATTGACCGCAGCTTTTGTAGCTGCATATGGACTTTGCCCTTCAGAACCTTCTAAGCCAGATTCAGAAGACATATTAATAATGACACCGGCTTCTTTTTCAACTAAAATACGTCCAACAGCTTGGCTCATCAAAAATAATCCTTTTTGATTTACTGCAAAAATCTTGTCAAAAGTTTCTTCCGATAATTCATATTTTCCATGAGGATCATCTTTGTCAACTAACAACCTAGGTATGTTGATGCCAGCATTATTCACTAAACCATCAATCGTGCCAAAATGATCCACTACTTTTTTCACACCAGTTTCTACTTCTTGCCTTGAAGTAACATCCGCTTTCACAAATAATAAATGTTCATCATCTAGCGTCGAATCTGTAAGATCAAAATTTGCCACATTTACTTTTTGTGCAAGTAAATTTTCAACAATACTTTTCCCTATTCCAGAAGAACCTCCTGTGACAATCACCGTTTTTCCTGCAATGTTCAACCACTCTGACATTAACTTCACTCCTAACTTTTTGATTACGGTTTCATTATAGGGAAGTATGTGAAAAAATTAAGACAATCTTTTTTCAAGCAGGTGACAAAAAATTGTACTATTTTTGATGAACCAAATAAAAATGGACGAATTCCCCTTGCGAACCTCGCAAAAGTAAGTTCATCCATCTTATTTTCTCATATGATAGGCAATATCTAATAATTATTTTTTAATTTAGATGTCATTTTGATTTTCTAAAATATACTTTTCTGCTTCTTTACTCCAGATTCCATCAGTTTTTTCCAAAATCTTAGCTAGAGGGTCTGTTTCTGCTAGTTCATTTAAAGCTGTAAAAGGCATTTCTTTGTGAGTATATACAAGCTTTTTGCCACCACCAATTTTAGGTTGGGTTAGTGTCGCTTCCGCTACTGCGTTTAAACCAAGAATATGCGTCACAACATTTGCAACTTTGACTTTTTTCTCTTCGATCAATTTCACCGCTTTACGCGTATCTTCTACGTTACCACCAGAGGTTCCCACGTAATGTGTGGAAGAGTAATGAATATCATAAAAATTTGCTTCAGCAAAGAAATCTTTATTTTGTGGTCCTGCAAAGAAATTAAAGCAACCATCGGTATTTAAAAGTATCGATGCGTCTTTAACCAAATCTGGGGAAGGCACCATAACAAAGATATCATCAAACCCAGTGACCCCTGCTGTTTCTTTTAGTAAAGTAACTTGGTCTTCGACGTCAGATACATCAACATAGTCGACAGTAATCCCATTTTGACTTGGGTACAACTTGGAAGCACGCTCCAACTTTCCAGGGTTGCGGTCTGTTACAACAATTTTTTTAGGATTGATTGGTCCATGTAATGCATAATCGATAGCCAACAACCCCATAGGGCCCGTGCCCCCCATAATTAATAAACTACCCTCTGGTTTAATGCCCATTTGATGCTCATAAGTTCCAAGAACTGTATGATAGTTAGCTTCAAAAGCGCCTACTACACAAGATAATGGTTCAATTAACGAGCCCTCAAAATAAGTATCTCCTTTATAGGAAATCAAACAGTTTTGTTCCATAACATCTTTTGAAATAACAATATAAGTCGCATCGCCACCTGTATACTGATAGGAATATCCTGGACAATCTGGCCGATCTGGCAATTGTAAATTTGCTTGTACAACATAATGTTCGCCTACATGATATTGATCAGACCATTTTGAACCGACTTCCAAAATCTCGCCACAAAATTCGTGTCCTACGATAATCGGATTCTCCGCGATATCATTGGGTGCTTTTTTATGATCTGCTCCTTGATTTGCCAACTTCCAAGTTGACATACAAATACTATCAGTTACAACAGAAGCCAAGATTTCATCTTCATTTATTTGAGGTAATTCAAATTCTTCCAACCTTAGGTCATTTTTTCCGTATAAGCGGACTGCTTTTGTTTGCATAATAATTCTCCTTCTTTTCAACCAACAATTTTATTCCAAAATTCCTAAACCATAACCGGCAATGCCAACCGCAAATAAAATAAAGATCAATACGATTGGACTTACTTTTTTCTTTAAAAGTCTCATCATCAATAATGTCAGCAGAAGTGGTAGAATGCCGGGAATTAAATCATTTAATACATCTTGCACCGTCATAATCACTTCTTCACCACTTGCAGGATCTGTTGTTTGAGAAATAACTACCGGGACATTAATTTCTGCCCACTCTGTAACTAAAACCCCCATAACAAACAGCCCTAGAATTGTTGCTCCTTCAGTAAGTTTTTGTAATAAATTACTAGACAAATCCGCAATAATGTCCATTCCCTTTTTTAATCCATAGGTTAAACCAAACCATTTCAACGCAAGACGTACACCATTAAACGCGACAAAAAATAAAATAGGACCCATAATATTTCCAGTTAAAGCAAGCGAAGCTCCCATAGCCGCAACAATTGGACGTAACGTCCCCCAGATTAAAGGATCTCCTACACCACATAAAGGGCCCATCAAACCAACTTTTAAACTATTGATCGTTCCTTCATCAATATCTGTATTTGTTGATTTTGCTTCTTCCATCGCCATTGTTACACCAATAACAGGCCCAGCAAAAGCTGGCGTTACATTAAAGAAAGCTAAATGGCGTTTTAAAGCTTCAGCTTGTTCTTCTTTAGTTTCGTACACTCGCCTAATTGTTGGAATCATATCAACACAAAATGCTAGCGCATGGATACGTTCATAATTAAAAGACGCTTGTTGAAAATTCGAATAAATAAACGTTTTGATTATGTCTTGTTTTGTTATCTTACTATTTTCTGTTACTTGTATCATATTTTCCATGTTTTAGCCCTCCTTTAATCATCCAACTCGTCATCTAGATCCATTGAAGCTGTTGCAGATACTGGACCACCACTAGCTGGTGGCTGATTGTGAAAATTAGGGTTCAATTGTACGTAGATGATAGCGAAGATAAGACCTACAATCCCAAATGCCAACAAACTAAAATTTAAATAACCTCCTAAAACAAAACCTAAAAAGAAAAATGGCATTAAGTATTTAATACTCATCATATTTAACACCATTGCATAACCAACAACAACAATAAACCCACCTGCAACTTCCAACCCTCCGGTTACAACATCAGGAATAGCTGCTAACATATTTTGAACAAGCGCTGGACTGACAAATGCTGCTATGATGGTCGAAGGGATAGAGACACGCAAGGCTTGGATGAACAGCGCACTAAAATGTAAAAGAATAATCCGATTGAAATTTGCTTTTTCTGCTTCTTTATCTGCTGCATGTTGAAAAGCAACTGTGATTGTGCGAGCAAAGACAGTTAAAACTTGCCCCGCTGCTGCAACAGGCAAAGCAATCGCAATTCCATTTTGTACACTTTGATTGCCAACTATAACTAAAATAGTTGAAATCATACTTGCAAGTGCTGAATCTGGAGACTGTGCAGCCCCAATATTCATCCAACCTAAAGCGATCAATTCTAATGTCCCACCTAACATAATGCCCGTAGTAAGGTCACCTAAAATCAAGCCAGTAATTGTACAAGCGATAATTGGCCGATGCGTTTGAAATTCATCCAATACACTACCCATACCAGCAATACTTGAAAAAATAAAAATCAAGATAATTTGAATAACGGATACTTCCATGGGATTCTCCTCCTATTAAAAACCAGCTTCTTTAAGCGTGGCTGTAAAGTCTTTTCTTGCATCAGTTGCGACAACTCGAAAATCAAGTTCCACTCCACGTTCAGCTAGCTTTTTAAAAGCTTGAACATCTTCTTCCTTTACCGAAACAGATTTAGTCACTTGTGTCCGGCCCTCACTATATTGCATCCCACCAATATTTAACGTTTTAATTGGAACACCTTGCTCAACCATCTGTAAAACTTCAGTTGGGTTGGTAAAAAGGTAAAAAACTGTTTCATTTTCATATTTCGGATTATTATAGACCCGTACAGCTTTTTCAACATTTACGATATTTGCTTTTATTCCTGGAGGCGCGGCTTGCTTTACCAGAGTACTTCGAACTTTATCACTTGCTACCTCCTCACTAACCACTATAATTCGCTGTGCTCCTGCTTCTTTGGCCCAAACAGTTGCCACCTGTCCATGTATTAACCGGTCATCAATACGTGCTAATCGAATGTCCATTATAAATCATCCTCCTCAACTTCTTCTTTTACAAACGGTCTAACTGTCTCTTTGCAAATTTCCTGCAGATAGTCCACAATCAATTTGGGTTCGTTTTGTTTATACATAGCTGCTGTTTCCAAGACTAATGGTAAAGACATTCCTGAAATCACTTCGATTTGTTTTGTATCTTTTTCCATTAAAATTCCACTACTAGCGTTGAAAGGCGTACCACCAAACAAGTCAGTTAAAATAATAACTGAATCTCCTAATCGAGAAATTTGTTTTTCAATTTTAGCTTTAAGTGAGTCAAACCCATCTTCTTTTGTAAAACCAATTGGATAAAAATCCGACAATTCGCCAAAAATCATTTCCGCTGAATTTTTCATCGCACCAGCTAATTCTCCGTGTGCAACTAAAATTACTTCTGTCACGATTATTCCCCCTTTTTTATCCTCTTGTTTTACCGCCTGCAACATTAATTGTGACACCAGAGATATAACTAGCGCGGTCTGACAATAAATAAGCAACTAAGTCAGCAACTTCACAAAGGCGCCCACTTCTTCCTAAGGGAATTGTACTAGTTTGATTATAACCAGCACGAAGTTCATCCACTGTTTTATTGCGTGTATAAGCTAATGCCTCTTCATAAGCAATAGTGCGCAACCCAGTTTCTTCCATAATGCCAGGCGCAATTCCAACTACACGTACGCCCTTTTTCCCTAATTCTTTTGCCCAAGAACGTGTATAACTATTGACCGCAGCTTTTGTTGCAGCGTAAACACTTTGTCCTTCTGAACCTTCTAGACCACTTTCTGAGGACATGTTAATGATAACTCCTGCGCCTTGTTTAACTAGCTCTTTCCCAACGACTTGACTCATTAAGAAAACACCTTTTTGATTTACCTCAAAAACTTTTTCGAAAAGATTTTCGTCAATTTCATATTTTCCATCCTTTGCTTGTTTCTCATCGACAAGTAGTGCTGGAATGTTAATTCCTGCATTATTGACAACGCCATCAATATTTCCAAAGCGATCCAACGCTGTATTGACAGCTTGTTTCACAGAATTCAAAGAAGTGACATCCGTATTTACAAAATTTAATTTTCCATGTTCAAATTTACCTCTTTGTACATCTGCATTTACTACATTTACACCCAAATGACATAGCTCTTGTACAATAGCTTCCCCAATTCCAGAGGATCCTCCGGTTACAATAACTGTTTTATCTTGCAAATTTAACCAATCCATAAATACGCTCCTAACTTTTGTGATTACTTAGTAACATTTTTGATAAATAGATCATATCACGTTGAAAACGCTTTTTCAAGTTTTTTATTAAACTATCACATTTGTTAAATAATCCTCTTGTAAAAAGATGGAAATCACAATTATGACGTCAACATAACATTATTGGTAAAACAAACCTTTTATGGTATGGTTAGTTAAAATGAATGGATCGGAGGATGTAAGAATGAAAGACGTTGAAGACCGCTTGTTGGTCAAAATTGCACAAATGTACTATGAAGAAGATAAAAATCAAAGCCAGATTTCTAAAGAATTAAATATACATCGTAGTACAATTAGCCGTTTATTAAAAAAGTCGCGTGAAGAAGGAATTGTAAATATATCAATTAATTATGATTTAGCTGGAACTTACACCATTGAAAAGGAACTAGAAGAACGGTTTGAATTGCAAAAAGCCGTTGTTGTACCTACAGCAACAGAGATCACTTCCTTGCAAAAAGTTCATTTTTTAGGTGAGGCAGCAAATCGATTTTTACAAACAATTTTGACAGATGACATGATTATTGGTTTTTCCTGGGGACAAGCAATGGCAGCTGTTTCTGAATCCTTGCAAGATATAGAAGTAAGTAATATCATGTGCATTCCTCTAGTTGGAGGTCCTTCTGGTCGACTCGTAAGCGACTACCATGTCAATACGATCACGTATGAAGCATCTAAAAATTTAAAGGGAAAAGCTTTGTTGATCGATTCTCCGGCTTTTCCAAAAACAAAAGAATTAAAATCCGCTTTGATGTCAGATGATTTTAATCAAGAGCTCGCCAAATATTGGAAAAAGATTTCTGTAGCTGTTTTTGGTGTAGGAAGTCCATTGATGAAAGATAGCGATCGCTGGCAATTTTTCTATGGGGAAGATGTATTAGCAAAATTAAATGGAAGAGTAGCTGGAGATGTTGTTTCAAGATTTTATGATAAACAAGGTCAGCATATCCCTAATGAATTAGATGATCGGTTGATTGGAATTAATATAGAAGAGTTAAAAAATATAAACTACCGAATCGCAGTTGCTGAATCTTTAGAAAAAGTTCCCGCTATTCGTGGTGCTTTATTAGGTGGATACGCTAATGTTGTAGTCACCACTCAAGAAACGGCGGAAGAGATATTAAAAAATTAAGTTTATCAAGTTTAAAAAAATAAGCTCCTTC
>JAKDZT010000364.1 GCA_030462125.1 Tetragenococcus sp. | reverse complement strand
TCTTATCGATCCAGCTGCAACGAAAAATCTGTCCAAAAAAGATTGGGAAGAACATTTATTTCATTGGTATAAAGACAATTTATTAAAGTCAGTTACAGAGGAAAACGTCGAATTTTATTCTGCAGGTCGACTACCGAATGAAACCGACTTTAGTTTTGCTAACCGTTTGATTGAACAAGATGGCATGTTACATGGTTTTCCTTATACAGAACAGTTAACGCAGTTATTGGTAAAGGTGATACAAACTTTCCCGCAACTACTCTTGACCAAAGTCAATGCCCTACCATTATTAGATGCGGTTAAAATTCTATTTACTGATTTAGTAGACATGGATTTAACCGCCAAGTATAACCATAGTAATCACCAGGGTCATTTGTGGTTAGTATTGATCACTAAATATTTAACAGAAGAAATTGCATCTATTCAAAATTATCGGGTAGAGCCGGAGTATTGGGGGATAGAACCTTAAGTTATAGAAAATAAATTTATCCTAGTGTGGTTAATCAATTCTCGTAATTTTTCTAGTGGTTGTATAATAGCTTTGCAAAACATCAATAAGCACTAAAGAATTGCCGAATCTTCTTTAGTGCTTATTGATAACATTCACCTGTAAATTTCTAAGTCCTCAAAGATTCTATGTCTTATATTTAAATTTAGAGATTATTCAAGGTCTTACTTTTTCCTTAAAAATGTTCAACCAGCCAAGCATTTTTGGCGGCTTCTTCTAGTTCTTCTAATTTATAAAATGCATTCAATATATTTTTATCTCCTAATATTGGGCCATGATTTTCTAATAAATAACTAGTTGAATCCGTAACAGACTCATCGAATTTAGTAAATAATTCTTTTGATCCTGGATCTGCGTATGGCACAAAAACTATATTCCCAACCTTCATTTCTAAGTATGGTGTTGGCGACGGAATTAAGATTTTATCCTCAATCGTTTTCTTGCATGCCCAATAAGTTGAAAAAGTACTATGAGTATGGATGACACAGTTAACGGAAGTGTGTCTATTATATAAAGATAAATGCATCGGATATTCTTTACTCGGATTGTTCTCATTTAATACGTTTGAATTTAAATCAACAATTGAAAAATCTTCTTTTGTTAACTTTCCAAAACAGGTATTTGAAGCTGTAATATATATTTTATCATTGTACCTAAAGCTCATATTAGCTGAAGAACCACTAACTTTTCCTCTATCAAAGAGTTTTTTTGCGACCCAGATGGCCTCATTATATAGTGTATTTAAGTCTATATTATTCATTTTCTAACTACTCTCCCCCATTATGTGAAGTGCTTTTGTAAAGAATTCTTCATCCCCAAAGTTACCAGATTTTAATACTAGTTTAATCTCCTTATCTGCCTCTACCGGTTTAAGTATTGGTACGCCTGGGCTAATGCTTTCTCCAATTTTGAAATTATTTGCTCCAATTTTCTTAACTACAGCTCCAGAAGTTTCTCCGCCAGCTACCACTATATTATTAATTTCATTATCTAAGGCGAACAATCCAATTTCTGATATAACTGTCTCTAGTTGCTTACCAATAGGTATATGAAATTTTTCTTTTTCATTATAAACAAGCATTGGTGAAGCTTTATTTTTTTCAATAAACCTTTTTATTTCTTCCAGTTCATCAGTATAGTTTTCATAAATTTTTTTATTTTGAATTTTATAAGTCGGATAATTATGCTTTTTGAAACTTTCTATCTGTGTTTGAGTAGCCTTAGATAAAGAT
>JAKDZT010000086.1 GCA_030462125.1 Tetragenococcus sp. | reverse complement strand
ATTATGATGATATTCTCGCTGATGGCACAAATGATATACGTATTGTGGGTAAAGTTGTGTTTTAATCCTTGCAGGGTTCTTCCCTGCTTGGATTAATTTAAAGGAGGTGGTTTAATCTATTAAATAACGCGTATTACATTATACATAACATAGAAAGTGTTATGGGTTGTTGGTAACTTCGGGTTTGAATTATTTTATATAACATAGAAAGAAGGAATAATATGAAAAAGGTTTTAATGAGTTTTTTAATGGTATGTAGTTTAGGTTTGGCAGCGTGCCAAAATAATGGTGAAGAAGAAGCGTCAGCAGCAAACACTGAGCAAGAAGTTGAAAAATCAACTGAAGAAGAACCAGAAGCGACGTTTGAAGACGGTACGCTTGAAAACGATTCGTTCGTTTTATCCTACGAAGATGCAAAAATAATTAATAGCCCTATGGAAAATGGTCCTGGTTTATATGTCACATATACTTTAAAAAATAAATTGGACGAAAACATAAACCCTCAAGAAGTGCTGGACTTAATTGTTATTGCTTCGCAAGAAAATGACACTTCAGAAGTCGAACTATCAAATGATTATTATTCAACCGATGCTTTTGGTTCGGAAGATGATGTTGATACTTACAATGAACAAGTAGAAAAAGAGAATGCAGTTTCTGACGATTTGAAACCAGGAAAAGAAGTCGAAATCGTCAACGCTTTTAGCTTAGACAACAAGGATGAACCTGTAGAGCTACAAATGTTAATTGATCCTGAGCCCGAAGAGTATTCTGACCCTTATGAAATTGAAACGGCTGAACTGGAAGAAACTCCTGAACCAGAAACAGAAAGTTATGAAGACGAAGATTTTACAGACGAGGACTTCGAGGATGAAGAATTTGAAGATGATGAGTTCGAAGAAGATTTTGAATAATTGATACTTCACTCAAATAGAGGCCTAGTGGTGCGAGCCATTTTTGATAAAAAAATAAGCACGCTCTCCCCTACCAAAGATTGAGCGTGCCTCTACCAAATAATAGGCTTATTTAGCTATGCCTATTATACCAATAATAGGAGTGATAAACAATGTGGATGGAAGAATTACCGAACGGAAAATTTACCTATAGAGAACGATACAAGGACCCTTATACCGAAAAATATAAGAAAGTATCTGTAACTTTAAACAGTAAATCGAATCAAGCGAAGAATAAAGCACAGAGGATATTGAATGAGAAGATAGAAAATAAATTAAGTGAAAAAAATCATGATAAAGTCACATTTAAACAGCTAACAGACGAATTTTGGATTTATTACCCAAAAACTGTCAAACATCGTACTGCGACAAGAGCATACAACAATCAAAAAATACTAAATAAAAAAATCGGTTCTGAGTATATTGTCGGAAATATTGATAAATCATTTATACAAAAAACACTGGACGAACTTTACTACCAGGATAACTACTCCTTGTCTACGACAAAACAAATAAAATCTTTAATAAGCCAACTGTTTTTATTTGCTTCAAAGCGTGACTATATCAATGTTAATCCAGTCGAAGACATTGTTATTAAACGTAAATCCAACACAAGCAATAACACAACGCCTAAATTTTTGGAGCGTAATGAGATTGAAAGTTTATTAGAACATATAAAAAGTAAACGATATCGAGATATGACAGAGTTTATGATATTGACTGGTTTGAGATATGGAGAGTTGTCGGGCCTGACGTATGATAATAATTTTGACGATTATTTTGTCATTGATGGAACTTTTGACTACACTCAAGCAATCACTAAAGGAGTAAAAACTACCCCTAAGACAAATAAAGCTAATCGTAAAATTTATCACACCTACAGAACAAAACGAATTATAGATGAAGTACATGAGGAAAATCAGTTGTTGTGGTTAAAAAATAATGTTGTAAAGACCGATTATATCTTTTGCGGGATACATGGAAACCCGATTGGGGTTTACAACTTTAATAGAGCATTACAAATTGCTGGAGAAAAAGCTGGAATCGAAAAATATATATCATCGCATATATTACGCCATACACATATCAGCATATTATCGGAGTTGGGCGTAGAATTAAAAACGATTATGGATAGAGTTGGCCACACTAAACCTGATGTTACGCTATCTATTTATACTCATGTAACCAAAAATATGCAAAAATCAATGATAGATAAACTAAATAACTTTATTATATAATGCCCTTTTTATGCCCTTTATATAATCAAAAGCAAAAATAAACCCTATAAGATTATTAGTCTTAAAGGGTTTCTATTTATTTTAAGCGTGTATTGGCATTCCAAGAGCTAATTCGGAAGCGTCCATCGTAATTTCTCCTAAAGAAGGGTGTGGATGGATCGTCAATGCGATATCTTCAGCGTTCATTCCAGATTCAATGGCAAGTGCTAGTTCTGAAACCATATCAGATGCACTAACTCCACCAATTTGAGCCCCTACTAAAACATTATCTTCGGCAGTTGTGACTAGACGGATAAAGCCTTCTGTTTTATTTAAGGATAAGGCGCGCCCATTACCACCAAATGGGAACTTGGAAGTTTTAGCGTCTAATCCAGCTTCTTTAGCTTCATCAACCGTCATTCCAACTGTTACGATTTCAGGATCTGTAAAAGCAACAGAAGGCATAGCTTTATAATCTACTGCCACTTTTTTACCAGAAATGGCTTCAGCAGCAATTTTTGCTTCATAACTAGCTTTGTGTGCTAAAGCAGCACCGGGAACCACATCACCGATAGCAAAAATACTTTTTACGTTTGTACGGCCTTGATTATCCACTGGTAAAAGACCATGATCGCCAATTTCAACACCAGCTTGTTCCAAGCCCATTTCATCTGTATTAGGACGACGACCTACAGTTACCATTACATAATCTGCTGTTACAGACTCAGCTTTACCATCAACTTCATAGTTAACAGTTACACTATCGCCATTATCAACGGCTTCTTTTGCCATGGCACTTGTAATAATATTAACGTCTCTTTTCTTAAAATCATTTTCCACCAATTTTACCAAGTCTTTTTCGTAAGTCGGTAGAATTTGTGGTGTTCCTTCGAGAATCGTTACCTCAGCGCCTAGATTTGCGTAAGCACTACCCAATTCTGCGCCGATCACGCCGCCACCAATAATTACTAATTTTTCTGGCACTTTTTCTAATGCTAAACCGCCCGTTGAGTCAATTACGCGACCCCCAAATTTAAACCCTGGAATTTCAATAGGACGAGAACCAGTAGCTACAATGGCATTATTAAAATTATAGGTTTGCGCTGAATCCGGATGGATAACGCGTAAACTATTCTCATCAACAAAGAAAGCTTCCCCTTCGATGATTTCGACTTTATTTTTTTTCAGTAAGCCTTTAACACCTGAGGTTAATTTATTTACGACTTGATTTTGTTTCCAATCTTGTGTTTGAGAAAAATCAAGTGTGGCGTTTTCTGTTTTAACCCCAAAAGCTTCGGAATTTTTAGCCTCTTGTAAATGATGACCTGCTGCTATTAAAGCTTTTGAAGGAATACAACCAACGTTTAAACAAACGCCTCCGATGTTTTCTCTTTCAACGATAGCAACTTTTTGACCCATTTGGCTGGCACGGATGGCAGCTACGTAGCCACCAGGTCCTGAACCAACCACAACTGTATCTAAATCTATGGCAAAATCTCCAACGACCATTTATTTATCATCCTTCCATTAATAGTAACTCTGGATCGTTTAGCAAACGTTTAATGTTGTTCATCGCTGTTTGGGCGGTTGCGCCATCCACGATGCGGTGGTCAAAGCTCAATGACAGTTTCATCATACGACCTACAACAAGTTCCCCTTCATCACTAACGATAGGTTCTTGTTTGATCGTACCTACACCTAATATAGCTACTTCAGGGTAGTTGATAACTGGTGTAAACCAAGTACCACCAACGGATCCAATGTTACTAATGGTAATTGAACCATCTCGCATATCTTGAGCCGATAGCTTACCTTCATGGGCAAGTCCAGCTTTTTCATTAATTTCGTCTGCAATAGCAAACATTCCTTTGCGATCGGCTTCTTTCACATTTGGTACATATAAACCATGATCTGTATCCGTTGCAATACCGATATTGTAATAATGCTTGTAAACAATTTCTTGAGATGCATCATCAATTGAAGCGTTCAAGACAGGGAATTTCTTCGCTGTTGCTGTCAATGCTTTGACAACGTATGGTAAGAACGTTAATTTTGTCCCATTTTCTTGAGCAATTTCTTTGAATCTCTTCCGTTGATTCCAAAGTTTCGTTACTTCAACTTCATCATGTAAAGTAACGTGTGGTGCAGTATCTTTACTATTTCTCATTGATTTTGCAATTGCTTTACGTGTTGGTGTCATTTTTTCGCGTGTTTCTAAGTCAGATAAGCTAGAAGTAAATGGTTGAGCTGGTGCTGCTTTTTCTTCAGGTTGAGCAGCTGCTTGTTGTTCACCAGTATCTTGACTTGCCGCAGCTTCTTGGCTACCACCAGAAATAAAGCCTTCAACGTCCTCTTTAGTTACACGTCCACCCTTGCCAGTTGCCGTTACTTGTGTAATATCAACATCGTTTTCACGAGCAAATTGACGAACTGACGGCATTGCTAATACGCGTTTGTTAGGATCAGAAGCTTCTACCACACCTGCTGAACCAGTTGTATCGGTGCTGACTTCTTCTTTACTTTCTTCTTTAGCAGCTGGTGAAGAAGGTTGAGCACTATTATGACCAGGAGCATCAATTTCTACTAATGTATCTCCCACATTAGCTACTTCTCCTTCATCAACTAAGATGTTTTTAATCGTCCCAGTTACTGGAGAAGGAATTTCTTCGACTGATTTATCATTTTGTACTTCAAGCAAGGTGTCATCTTCGTTAATCGAGTCTCCTGCTTTTACCATCCATTTAGCAATTTCGCCTTCTGCTATACCTTCACCAATATCAGGTAGTTTAAATTCATAATAACCCTCAGTTGCATCTGAGCCTTGTTCTTCATTTGCTGATTCTTCAGCAGCTGAACTATCGTCTTCATAGCCTTCAGCGTCGATTTCTACCAACGTATCGCCTACTGCTGCTGTCGTTCCTTCATCAACTAAGATATTTTTTACTGTTCCAGTTACTGGAGAAGGAATTTCTTCGACTGATTTGTCATTTTGTACTTCAAGCAGGGTGTCATCTTCATTGATGGTATCGCCTGCTTTTACCATCCATTTAACAATCTCACCTTCTGCTATGCCTTCGCCGATATCTGGTAATTTAAATTGAAATGCCATTTTGATATCTCCTTTATTTAGAGTTCATATTACAAGCACACATTTTAAGAGATAAGAGAAACGTTTCCTTCTCCCTTACCTCTAAAAAGAGTACTCATTTACTTTGTGCAATTAGAAGTTTGCGATTTCTTTGACTTTTTCTTCAATATCTGCTGCATTTGGCAACCAAATTCCTTCAGCTTGACCAAATGGGAAAACAGTATCTGGTGCAGAAACTCGTCCGATTGGTGCTTCTAATGAAAGGATTGCTTTTTCAGCAATATCAGAAGAAATTTTCGCAGCAACGCCTGCTTGTTTTTGCGCTTCTTGCACAACAACAACTCGGTTTGTTTTTTCTACTGACGCAATAATTGTTTCCATGTCAATTGGAGAAACAGTGCGTAAATCGATAACTTCCACGCTAATGTTTTCTTTTGCCAAGTTTTCAGCTGCTTTTAAAGATTCACGAACCATTGCGCCATAAGTTACAATGGTAATGTCGTTTCCTTCTTTAGCAATCCCTGCTTTATCCAATGGCACTTCATATTCACCATCTGGAACTTCTTCACGGAATGAACGATAAAGTTTCATATGTTCTAAATAAACAACTGGGTCATTACTTTTAATAGAAGAGATCAATAGCCCTTTTGCATCATAAGGATTTGAAGGAATAACTACACGAATACCTGGTGCTTGAGCAATCAGTCCTTCTAAGTTATCAGAGTGCAATTCTGGTGTATGCACACCGCCACCAAATGGCGCGCGAAGGGTAATTGGTAGATTACGGGTGCTGCCCATACGATAACGTGTACGTGCGATTTGTCCCACAATTTCATCCATTGCTTCAAACACAAAACCGAAGAATTGAATTTCAGGCACAGCTCGGTAGCCTTCTAAAGCCAAACCAAAAGACAAGCCCATAATACCGGATTCAGCTAATGGTGTATCAAAGACTTGCTCTTCACCGAATTTATCTTGCAAATCAGCAGTCGCACGGAATACCCCGCCGTTTTTACCAACGTCTTCACCAAAAACTAAGACATCTTTATCATTTTCCAATTCAACAGCTAAGGCATCAGTGATTGCTTGAATCATTGTTTTTTGTGCCATGATTATTTCGACTCCTTCGCTTCGTAAAATTTGATTTGTTCTTGAATATTTTGAGGTTGTTCTTCAAACATATTCTTCAAGAAATCAGATACTTTTTGTTTTGGAACTTTGTCCGCTTCAGCAATGGCATCTTTAATTTCTTCTTTTGTGTTTTCCATAACTTCTTCTTCTTTTTCTTCAGACCATAGACCCTTATCTTCCAAATATTTGCGGAAACGAATCAATGGGTCTTTCTTTTGCCATTCATCGTTTAATTCTTGGGAACGATAACGGGTAGGATCATCTCCTGATAAAGTATGGGCGCCATAACGATAGGTTACTGTTTCAATTAATACTGGGCCATTGCCGTCAGCTACCCAATCACGAGCTAATTTTGATACAGTATATATCGCAAGCGGATCCATTCCATCTACTTGAATTCCAGGGATCCCAGCGGCAACCGCTTTTTGAGCAATCGTTGTTGCTGCTGTTTGATGTTCACGTGGCATAGAAATCGCAAAACCATTATTTTGTACATAGAATACACCATTTGCTTTATAAGAACCGGCAAAGTTTAGCGCTTCATAAAAGTCCCCTTGAGAAGAGCCGCCATCACCTGTATAAGTAAATGCTACATTCTTTTTACCACGTTTTTTCAAACCTAAAGCCACGCCTGCTGCTTGCACAAATTGTGCACCAATAATAATTTGGGGAGGTAAAGCTTGTAAGTCATCTTCATATTCATTACCAACTACATGACCACGAGACCATAAAAAGGCTTGATATAAAGGCAAACCGTGTTTTACTAATTGTGGAACATCACGATATGCTGGCAATAAAACATCTTCTTTATCAAAAGCGTAATGACTTGCTAATTGACTTGCTTCTTGCCCGGCAGTTGGAGCGAAAAATCCCAGACGTCCTTGACGGTTCAAAGCAGTTGAGCGTTGATCCAGTACACGTGACCATACCATTTGACTCATTAAATCAACTAATTCTTCATCACTTAAATCAGGGACTAACGATTCGTCTACCACATTTCCATCTTGGTCCAAAGCCTGGTACATTGGAAATAGTGCATCAACTTTATCTAGCAATGCTTGGAAGTCAATTGTTTTCTTCTTTGCCATCTTGTCACACATTCCTCTCTTTTAATCGAATGATTCTATAATATGTTATGGTTCATTGTAACAGCAGAAAATCCTGTATTACTATTTTAACCACTTACAATTATAAATTATCACTTTTATCACAAAAGTACAAGCAAAATTTCTATGAAAATTGTATTAAACTTGTTTGATAGCAAAAGAAAGGTAAACTTTTTTTATTTTTTTAATAGATAAAGGAAACGCTTGCGTTTGTG
>JAKDZT010000085.1 GCA_030462125.1 Tetragenococcus sp. | reverse complement strand
CTAAAGAAAAAGAAATTGGCTTAAAATATATTACCGATGGTGAATTTCGACGTAGCTATTGGCATTTAGATTTTTTCTGGGGATTAACCGGTGTTGAACATAATGTCATGGACCAAGGATATCTTTTCCATGGTGAAGAAACCCGTGCAGATTCTGCTCGTTTGGAAGGAAAAGTCAAATTTAATCCTGACCATCCGGTGTTTAAGGAATTTAGCTTTGCCCATGAACTTGCTGATGGGGATGTGCAAGTACGTCAAAGCATCCCAGCGCCAGCCCAGTTTTTTGCTGAGTTAGTACGGGGCGAAAATGAAGAGAAGGTTGACCAATATTATCCTGATCGCAATGAATTGTATCAAGATATTGCTCAGGCTTACCGGGAAACGATTTTAGAATTATATAACCTAGGCTGTCGTAATGTGAAATTGGACGACTGTACTTGGGGGATGTTGGTAGATAAAGGCTATTGGCAAACGATGACCAATGAAGATTATAATATTCAAGCCATTCAAGAGTTATATTTGCAGCTAAATAACGCTGCATTAAAAGATTTGCCAGAAGATTTGCATGTAACTACGCATATTTGTCGTGGGAATTATCATTCAACGTTTGCATCTTCCGGGGGATATGAACCAGTTGCGCAAACTTTATTTGGTAAGGAAAATGTGGAAGCATTTTTCTTGGAATTTGATGACGATCGTTCTGGTGATTTTGCTCCATTACGTTTTGTACCCGAGGACAAACAAGTTGTTTTAGGTTTAATTACCAGTAAAAATGGCAAATTAGAAGATAAAGAAGCCATCATTCGTCGAATTCGCGAAGCTAGTCAATATGTTCCGTTAGAACATTTGAACTTAAGTCCGCAGTGTGGTTTTGCTTCTACCGAAGAAGGAAATATCTTAACAGAAGAACAACAATGGGATAAATTACGTTTAATTATGGCGATTACACAAGAAGTTTGGGGATAAGCAAATAGGACCATTGAATTTCCTTAAAATTTGTGATTAAGTATGAAGTGTAGTTAAATTTTAGGAAAGAGAGTCTGACCAATAGAATGAAACGGAAACTATTTGCTTTTGATATTGACGGAACGTTGCTAGATTCGAATAAGTACCCCTTAGCTAGTACCATTGAAGCACTAAAAGAACTAAGAAGTGCGGGTCATTTTGTAACACTAGCGACGGGACGCACACGCTTTTTGGCACAAGATTTGATTTATCAATTAGAATTTGATAATTATATTCTATGCAATGGGTCAGCTGCGTTTTTAAACCATCACCAAGTTTATAAACATTTACTACCCAGAATGGAAATGCAACATTTTGTTAAAGAAGCAAATGATTTAGGTATTGATACTGTCTTTGTTGGGATCGATGCTTATAAACGGAATACCACCTTTAATTTGGCGAATATGGAAAACGCCATGCATTCAGTGGGTTCTGTTGCTCCTGATCTAGACCGCAGTTTTCCGCAAAGGGAAGATATTTACCAAGGACTAGCGTTTTATGACACATCATTAGGAAACTATTTTGATGATAAATATCCTAATCTGTCTTTTGTACGTTGGCATGACAGCGGTGTAGATGTGATTCCTAAAGGTGGTTCTAAAGCAGCCACCATTCTAGCAATTGCTCATCGCTTAGGGATCAACCAAGAAGATATTGTTTCTTTTGGCGATGGCATGAATGATCGTGAAATGCTGCAAGCGTCTGGTTGTGGTATTGCCATGGGAAATGCCTCTAAAGAAGTATCGTCATGTGCTAACTATATTACCGCTGATAATGATCACGATGGCATTTGGCAGGCTTTGGATGGATTAGGTTTCCTCAATAAGGTAATTTCAAAAAGAGCATAAATTAATGAAGTCTTGTAAAGCTAGAGGGATAGCTAACTTTGCAAGACTTTTTCATCGAAAAAATGATCACTGTCTATAGTCATTCCATAAGAATGGTAAGAATTATTTTACAATCTATTCAAAGCCTTTTTTTTAAAACCTAAAACGATTATAATAGGAAAAGATGAAAAAAGAGAAGAGGAGATTGTGTGCGGATTTTATTTATAGGTGATGTCGTAGGCTCTTTAGGTAGAAAGGCGATCACCGAACATTTGCCGAAACTAAAAAAAGAATATGCTCCACAAGTAACCATTGCGAACGGTGAGAATGCGGCTGGCGGCAAAGGAATCACTGAAAAGATTTATAAAACATTCCTACAAGAGCGAATTGATGTTGTAACACTAGGAAATCATGCTTGGGATAATCGAGATATTTTTGAATTTATTTCCGATGCCAAACGAATGATTCGCCCTGCGAACTTTCCTAAACAAGCGCCCGGTGTAGGGATTACTTTTGTGAAAGTCAATGATATTGAATTGGCAGTCATTAATCTACAAGGTCGTACATTTATGGCTGACATTGATGATCCATTTGAAAAAGCAGATGAACTTGTTAAGATAGCGGCTAAAAGAACATCCTATATATTTGTCGACTTTCATGCAGAAACGACGAGTGAAAAACAGGCGATGGGTTGGTACTTGGATGGTCGCGTTTCGGCTGTGGTCGGCACGCATACGCATGTTCAAACCAATGATGCGCGTATTTTGCCAGGGGGCACTGCTTATTTGACTGATGTAGGTATGACGGGTCCTTATGATGCGATTTTAGGGATGAAAAAAGAACCCATTATTGAAAAATTTATGACAGCCTTACCGAAACGCTTTGAAGTGGTCGAAACAGGTCGCAGTATTTTATCGGCTTGCATTATTGAAATTGACCCACGTAGCGGTACCACTAAAAGCATCAATCCTATTTTAATAAATGAAGACCAACCATTTTTAGCCTAGCTCGGGTGAATGGGCGGTACAGTTTGCTCATTATGATAAAATAGCAGCAGACAAACAAGCGATGACTGAAAACTTTGAAAAACATGTAAGTGATGCGATCGAGGAGGAAGAAACGAATGCCTCAAAAGACTAAAAATACACCAATGATGGAACAATATTTAAGCATCAAGGAACAATACCAAGATGCTTTTTTATTCTATCGTTTGGGCGATTTTTATGAATTATTTTATAATGACGCGCTAAAAGTAGCGCAACTACTCGAACTGACATTAACAAGTCGCAATAAGAATGCTGAAGATCCTATCCCCATGTGCGGAGTACCTTATCATGCAGCGACAAATTATATTGATATACTAGTAGAACAAGGCTACAAAGTGGCGATTTGTGAGCAAGTCGAAGATCCTAAGGCTACTAAAGGGATGGTCAAAAGAGAAGTTATTCAACTCGTTACGCCAGGGACTTTGATGGAAGGCGCGGGAGTAAATGCGAAAGAGAACAACTTTTTAACGGCATTGGCTTTTGATCAAGGACAGTATGGGCTCAGCTATGTTGATTTAACAACGGGAGAGTTGTGCAGTACGCGCTTAGACGATGAAGAAAGTGTTTTAAATGAAGCTTCTGCTTTGCAAACCAAAGAAATTGTTTTAACAAGTAAGGAGATACCTGAGTCATTGAAAGAAACACTGAAAACGAGGCTAGGGGTCATTTTTTCGACACAAGAAGATTATGAGCCTAATGCGGAATTTCAATTTTTAACAAGTGAACTTACTTCTGATTTGGAAAAAGAAGTAACTGGCAGATTACTACAATACCTTTCTTTAACACAAAAGCGCAGCTTGGATCATATCCAAAGAGCACAAAGCTACCAAGTGGATCACTACTTAAAAATGGATTATTATTCCAAAGTGAACCTAGAGTTAAAACAGTCGATTCGTACCGGGAAAAAACATGGCACGCTTTTATGGCTTTTAGATGAAACTAAAACCGCAATGGGCGGCCGTTTGTTAAAACAATGGCTGGACCGTCCTTTAATTCAAAAAAATGCCATTGTAAAACGACAAGATCAAGTAGCAAGTTTATTACAGGCTTTTTTTGAACGAGAAGATTTAAAAGAAGCGCTGACTAAAGTGTATGATTTGGAACGTTTAGCTGGTCGGGTCGCTTTTGGTAATGTGAATGGGAGAGATTTATTACAATTAAAATCTTCCTTAGAACAAGTCCCTGCTATTCGTACAATTTTACAAGGAATTGACCAGGGTGAATGGACGGAGACACTAAAGAATCTGGAACCTATGACAGATTTAGTAGATCTTATTGAGCAATCCATTAATGAAGAAGCGCCACTGGCAATTACTGAAGGTAATGTCATCAAAGATGGGTTCAATGAACAATTAGATAAATATCGTGAAGCGATGCGTAACGGAAAACAATGGATTGCCGAACTTGAAGCTAAAGAACGGAAGAAAACGGGAATAAAAAATTTGAAAGTTGGGTATAACCGGGTTTTTGGTTATTATATCGAGATCACAAAAGCTAATCTAGCGAATCTAGAAGAAGGCGTTTATGAACGCAAACAGACGCTGGCCAACGCAGAACGTTTCATTACACCAGAGCTGAAAGAATTAGAAAAACAAATTTTAGAAGCGGAAGAAAAATCCGTTGATTTAGAATATGAATTATTTTTGGATGTGCGCAAAAACGTCAAAAAAGCCATCGAACGTCTGCAACGCTTAGCTAAAATGATTAGTAAGACGGACGTGTTACAAGGATTTGCCACAATCAGCGAGCGTTATCAATATGTTCGACCAGAGCTCAGTGATGATAAAGAACTTAATATTGTAGAAGGTCGCCATCCAGTAGTCGAAAAAGTGTTGGGGGCACAAGAATACATCCCTAATACGATACAGATGGACCAAGAAACATTGATATTATTAATTACAGGGCCGAATATGTCAGGTAAAAGTACGTACATGCGGCAGTTGGCTTTAACGGTAATTTTAGCGCAAATGGGCTGTTTTGTGCCGGCACAATCTGCAGTTATGCCAATCTTCGATCGGATCTTTACCCGAATTGGGGCTAGCGACGATTTAATTGCCGGACAAAGTACATTTATGGTTGAAATGATGGAAGCCAACCAAGCATTGGCTCATGCAACGCCTAACAGTTTGGTTTTGTTCGATGAATTAGGACGGGGCACAGCTACTTATGATGGTATGGCCTTAGCTCAAGCGATCATTGAATATATTCATCAAAATGTGGGAGCCAAGACATTATTTTCGACCCATTACCACGAGCTAACTGTCCTGCAAGAGGAACTATCGCAACTAAAAAATATCCATGTTGGTGCAGTTGAAAAAGATGGCGATCTCGTATTTTTGCATAAAATGATGGAAGGGCCAGCGGATAAAAGCTATGGGATTCATGTGGCAAAAATTGCCGGTTTACCTGAAGATTTGTTAAAACGGGCAGATACCATCTTACAAGCGCTGGAAAAAGGGAATACACTACAAAACCAAAGCATCCCTGAAGAAAACTCGATTGCAGAAAGTACAGAACAAAACCAACAATTATCTTTATTTAATGAACTTAGCGAGACAGAAACTGGCGTTCTTGAAGAATTAAAGGCTATGGATGTCATGGAGATGACACCGCTGGATGCATTGAATAAGTTACATGAATTAAAACAGTCGGTACAAGAGTAGAAAGAAGGGGTGTTAATGGGCAATAAAATCCAGGAGCTATCTGAACGTCTTACAAACCAAATTGCGGCTGGAGAAGTTGTTGAACGTCCAGCCTCGGTGGTCAAAGAACTAATTGAAAATGGGATCGATGCCGACAGCACTCAGATCGATATTGTGCTAGAAGAAGCAGGGTTAAAAAAAATACAAGTCATAGACAATGGTATTGGTATCAGCCCAGAAAATGCTGAAAGTGCCTTTAAGCGTCATGCGACAAGTAAGATTTATAGCCGTGATGATTTATTTCGCATTCGAACTTTAGGCTTTCGTGGAGAAGCTTTGCCTAGCATTGCTTCAGTGTCAGAAGTGACATTCGAGTCAGCCACAGCAGACGCTACTCAAGGGACTCACCTTTACTTAAGGGGAGGGAAAGTTGAAGAAAATCAACCCGCAGCTTTACGTCAAGGAACTAAAATTGTGGTAGAAAATCTCTTTTATAACACACCAGCTCGTTTAAAATACGTTAAAACATTGCAAACCGAATTAGCGCATATTGGAGATATTGTGAACCGCTTAGCCTTAAGTCACCCTAATATCGCCTTTCATTTAATACATGAAGGCAATCAGATGCTTTCAACTTCTGGCAATGGGGATTTGAAACAAACGATTGCTGGAATTTATGGTGTACAGACAACTAGGAAGATGCGAGAAATCCAAGCAGAAGATTTAGATTTTAAAATCAATGGCTACATTACTTTACCGGAAGTAACGAGAGCGAACCGTAATTATTTATCAACGATCGTCAATGGACGTTATATCAAAAATTTTGCGTTAAACAAAGCGATTGTTAATGGTTACGGATCAAAATTGATGGTAGGTCGCTTTCCGATTGCAGTCGTTGAAATCACAATGGACCCACTATTAGTGGATGTTAATGTTCACCCAACGAAACAAGAAGTACGTTTATCTAAAGAACAAGAATTAACTGCTTTGCTTTCTAAAACAATCAATGAACGATTAAGAGAAGAAAATCTTATTCCTAATGCCTCTGATAATTTAGGCTTTAATAAAAAAGAAGAAGAGCAGGAAAAAGCGCAGCAGTTATCGATGGATTTTATAGAACCTAAAGACAAAGAAAAAACCAATTTAGCTTATGATAAGCGCAGTGGTGATTTTTACGTGAATGAAGCCGTAAATCCGCTTGTGGAAAACTCTGTGGATAAAATTGGGGACAAAAGTGGAAAAGTAAATGAAGCTCAAATAGAAACCAGCGAAAGTACTGATACAACAGCTTTTAACCGTAAAGCAGATGAGCTTGAAAGTGAAAATGGTCTAGCAGGAGCTGTGGAAAAAGAACAAGCGTCTTCGGAAAAAATGGCTCCAGAATCATCAGTAGACCACCCAGAATTAAATATCCATCAAAAAGATAACCGGAAGATGATGGAAAAGTTACTTGATGAAGAGCCATCGGCGAAACGTTTTCCGCAATTGGATTACTTTGGACAAATGCATGGTACGTATTTGTTTGCGCAAAGTGAAGATGGTTTATATATTATTGACCAACACGCTGCTCAAGAACGTATTAAATATGAATATTTTCGACAAAAGATTAGTGAAGTTTCAGATGACTTACAAGAAATGTTGGTCCCTATTGTGCTTGATTATCCTAATAGTGATGCTCTTCGGTTAAAGGAACAGTCTGATCTATTACAAGGGGTAGGTATTTATTTAGAAGAGTTTGGGGATAACAGTTTTATTGTTCGAGCACATCCTACCTGGTACCCACAAGGTCAAGAAGAAGAAATTATGCGTGAAATGATTGATATGCTTTTGACTACTGGTGAAGTAAGCGTGCAAAAGTTTCGTGAAAAATCTGCCATCATGATGAGTTGCAAACGATCGATCAAAGCAAATCACTATTTAAATGATGTTCAGGCTCGGACGTTGTTAAAGGATTTAGCTGGATGTGAAAATCCATTTAATTGCCCTCATGGCAGACCCGTATTGATCCATTTTGATAATTACGATATGGAAAGAATGTTCAAACGAATTCAGGATCCACATCGTTCACCAGAAGGTTAAAAAAGGCAACTTCATTGAAGTTGCCTTTTTTAATTCCTTTTTATTTATTGTGAAAAGAGATTAATGAAAATTTATTTGAATTTACCCAAAATCTGAAGGGCCTATCCAATAAAAGAAAACCGCGTCGT
>JAKDZT010000363.1 GCA_030462125.1 Tetragenococcus sp. | reverse complement strand
GGCAACAAATTAAAGCGGGTCTAAAAAGTTTACAAGAAAAATTAGACCGTAATGAATTGACTTTTACTATACAAAATGAAGATATCCATCTAAATATTGAAGTGCTTTTATACGAAGAAATTGGTCCAGTTGCTGGCAAGCTCCATACTGCACGTAGTCGTAATGACCAAGTGGCAACAGATATGCATTTGTATCTCAAAGAAACTGTCGCACTCATAATCAAAAAAATCCATCAATTACGTAATGTATTGGTAGATAAAGCCGAAGAAAATATTGAAACCATTATGCCTGGTTACACGCATATGCAACACGCCCAGCCTATTTCTTTTGGTCATCATTTATTAGCTTATTATCAAATGCTGACACGCGATCAAGAACGTATGCAAGAAAGTTTATCACGTATCGATGTCTCTCCCTTAGGTACAGCAGCTTTAGCTGGTACTACTTTTCCTATCGACCGTCAAATGACAGCTGATGAATTAGGTTTTTCTGATATTTATGACAACAGCTTAGATGCCGTTAGCGATCGAGATTTTATTTTAGAATTCTTAAATAATGCTTCCTTGTTGATGATGCATCTTTCTCGTTTTTGTGAAGAAATTATTTCATGGTCTTCGTATGAATTTCAGTTTGTTGAACTAACAGATACCTTTTCTACTGGAAGTTCGATCATGCCTCAGAAGAAAAATCCGGACATGGCGGAATTAGTCCGCGGTAAAACAGGACGTGTTTACGGGAATTTAACTCAGCTTCTAACCGTTATGAAAAGTTTACCTCTAGCTTATAATAAGGACTTTCAGGAAGATAAAGAAGGTATGTTTGATACCTCAGAAACGGTTATCACTAGTTTAGAAATTATGAGTGACATGATTAAGACAATGAAAATCAACACAACAAATATGCAACAGGCAACAGAAAAAGATTTTTCTAATGCAACCGAACTAGCTGATTATTTAGCCAATAAAGGCATTCCCTTTCGACAAGCGCACGAAATTGTAGGTAAATTAGTTTTAGAATGTATTCAACAAGGAAGTTATCTGCAAGATATCCCTTTAAAAAAATACCAAGAGATCTCTTCTGTTATTGAAGCAGACGTTTACGATAAACTAAGCGCCACAACCGCCGTGAAAAGTCGCAATTCAGCAGGCGGCACCGGTTTTGATCAAGTAAAAGCACAAATTGAAAAAGCCCGAAAAGAATTACAAAACTAGTTACTTTGCCGGACTAACTCTAAATTTTAAGAAAACTAAAGCTACTTTGTCAGACTAACTCTAGAAATTAAGAAAACTAAAGTTACTTTGCCAGACTAGCTCTAAATTTTAAGAAAACTAGAGCTACTTTGTCGGACTAACTCTAAAATTCAGAAATCTAGCTACTTTGGTATAAAGAATTTATACGAAAAGGTCCTATAAAAATAAATATAGATCAAAAAAGTAGCTAAACATCATAGGTTTAGCTACTTCTACCCAAACAATGCGGATAGTGGGAGTCGAACCCACACGAGCGTTATGCTCACATGAACCTGAATCATGCTTGTCTACCAATTCCAACACATCCGCTTTATAACAAAATCTATTATAACAAGGTTTATTCCTTTGTCAAACAAGACTAAATTAATAGTTAATAAACTCAGGAAAGGAAAAATAATAAATGATTTCTTTTTCCATCCCCGAAAGTTAACGCTAAAAGTTATTATAACTGCTCTAAGTCAATCTGCTTATAATCTACATAAGCACGATAAAACAAATCCATAATTTGAAATAAGGGCATC
>JAKDZT010000362.1 GCA_030462125.1 Tetragenococcus sp. | reverse complement strand
ATAATGCTTCAGTTGTTTGCAATAACAACTTATAAAGAATTTTATTGTTAAAACATTACAAGAGCAGATACATTTGAGGGAAAGATTTTAATTTTTTGTTTTTCAAATAAAAAACCGAATTAAAGCACAAATCAACTCCATATTGACTAGCTTTTGTGCTATGATAAGCTCGAACTATGAATGGTGGTGTAATTTTGAGAGTTGCATTAGTAATTACAGTTACCCTAGTTATGGATGTTATCTTTGTAAATGGTTGGACGGATGCACCTAATGCTCTGCCTATATTGGACTCTTATATTTCAGTGTCCTATATAGGCAGAGCGTATCAACTTGCTTTGTAACTTAGCTTTTATTTGTTTTAATTAAGCTTCTTCTAGTTCTTTGCCTTTTTCAATATAAGCTGTTGAACCAACTTCTTGGCAAGTGAAATCGCCATTTTCATAAGTTAAACGAGTGACAGAGCCATTTTCTAAGTCCATACGAACGTTACTTTCTTCATTAATTAAATTCAATAAGAAGGCAATCGTTAAACCATGAGAGACGACCAGCGCTTTACCGCCGCCATTTTTTTCAATACGATGAGCAATATCTTCAAAACCAGTACGTACGCGATAGCTTAGTTCATCGTAGGTTTCGGCCCAGTTTGCTGTATCTGCATCGTAGATGGCCTCGCAGATCTCTTTAAAACTGGTTTGTTTATCGATCATTTCATCGTAATTATGAAAATTCAAAACTCTAGGAACAACGCCCCACATTTCAGCGTCGTAACCACCTTCTAGAGAACCAAAACACCATTCGCGAATTCTTTTATCTACACGAAAAGGAACCTTAGCGCCATTAGGAAGTTCACTTAAAATAATTTTTGCGGTTTCGATGGCACGACCGGAATCACTAGCATAAGCTTCTTCAAAGTTAATATCTTTAAGTCCTGCTCCTAGATATCGGATACCTTCTGCACCTGTTTTTGTAAGGGGAGTATCACACCAACCTTGCACTCGCTGTACTGTATTAAACATAGTTTTACCATGTCTTACGATGTATAATTCTGTCTTTGTCATTTTCTTCACTCCTTGGTTAATTAATCAACAAAAAACGGATTCGTTATTTTTTCATGACCGATTGAAGTTATAGGACCATGTCCTGGATATACTGTATATTCATCGGCTAATTGGAATAATTGCGAATTAACGCTATCAAGCAGCTGTTCGTAGTTTCCCGTGTAAAAATCAGTTCTACCAATGCTGCCATTGAATAAAACGTCCCCAGAAACAACAAAATCATCAAAAATAAAACTTACGCTGCCTATCGAATGTCCCGGAGTAGGAACAACTTTGAAGGAAATACCAGCTAAATTATAATCACGCAGCTCTAATTTATACTCCGCAGGGCGAACGATTACTTGCCTTTTTTCAGGTAATTGTACGGATAAATTTAAAACTGGATCTTGTAGCCAGTCAAATTCTAAAGGATTGAGATAAACAGGAATTTGATATTCATCACGCAATTCATCTACAGCCCCAATATGATCAAAGTGAGCATGGGTTAATAAAATTGCGACGGGCAAGGCATCGGTTTGTTTAATTTGTTGTTTAATATTAAAGGCATCAGCACCTGGATCAATAATTAAAAGCGATTGGTCTTGCCATATTAAGTAACAATTTTCGCCAATATCGCCTGTTACCAATCGATTGATACGCATAAAAGTTAAATCCCCCCTTTATAAAATACTAACTCAAGTATAACTTAAATTATTCCTACAAACAAAGAAGATGA
>JAKDZT010000361.1 GCA_030462125.1 Tetragenococcus sp. | reverse complement strand
TGCTTATTAAGAATAGGAGGTATTATGAAAACAAAACAACGCAATATAATCTTTACTATATTAATAATCTATACAATTTTAATACTGTTTTTTCTTTTTTTGGGTGCAGGTAGATTGGGACCAATAGCAGGTAATAATAAATATCAATTTAATCTTATTCCTAGCATAATCTCTTTCAGATTCCCATCTTTTTTAGACTTGAGAAGTTTTCCACATGGTTTTTTTGAATTAGGTAATTTTATAGGATTTATACCATTTGGCATATTAATTCCTATACTATATCGTTGTAATTTTTTTAGATTTATTTCATTGTTTTTCTTATCAATCCTTATAATAGAAACCTTACAAATGCTGACTTTTCTTGGTAGTTTTGATATAAATGATGCAATAGTGAATTCATTAGGTGCATCGGTAGGTTTTGGTGCATATAAAATGGGATTCCGTTTTAAAAATAAACAAAAAAAATACTTGTTGCACTTATGACTGTTGTTATACTTTCGATAGGAGTAATAGGTTTTTCGGAGCTCCTAAACAAATCTTTTACAAAAAAAGAGGGGACTGCCATAGTTTTAAATGAACTGGTGAGCAACAGAAATGTACCCATGGATAAAGATCTCCAAAGTTTCAAAATTGGACTTAAAAAAATTGAGCCAAAAATAAACTTGTATGGTAGTGAAAGCGATAGTGTTGAGATCTTTACTTATTTATTTGATGGTAAAGATATTATACTTTCTTTAAACTATGGGATCCCTGATAATGCCAATGAGTATAATGGTAAGGTAATTATTCTTGTTGATGGCATAGAGGTGAGTAACAGTTCTATGGACAAAGAAAGTGGGCCACACTCATCCGAAATTCTTATGGATAAGGTAAGCGAGCTTAAAATAACAATTACAGGAAACGTAAAATTATGGGATGTTACATTTAAAGAAATGAACTATTGGTGGAATTAACAATCTAATTTGCAATTAACACATCAGAGAATACTACAATCAACTTGTCACTTATTTGAGTTTGTCTTAATAAGAAATAAGTAAAACTCAGTTAAGAACGGGCAACATATGCTGCCTGTTCTGTTTTATTCTTTATATAACTGTTGAAATCCTTCTAATTCTAAGCGATGATTTTTTGCAAGCTGTTCATCAAAGTTCTCTATAATTTTAATGGCTTGCAAGGCTTCCTTTATTCCTTCATCTTTTTTCCCTAATGCAAAGGTAATTACTCCATCAATAAATAATTGGCGAGTTTTCTCAAAGTATTGATCTCTCTCAATAACAGTTATTAAAAAATGAGATAGTTCTAACGCTCGATCAACTTTTTTCTTTCTTAAAAGAATAAGAGCGCCATTCTGAAGTAAACGTATTAAATCTCGTAAGTCTTTATGCATAATTTGATATTCCTGAATCCTTTTTTGTATTTCTTTTAAAAGAACGATTAACAAGTCTTCTGAAAAAAGTGACAGTGAATTTCCAAATAAACTAATCTCATAAGTTGTCCAGAATGAACACGCTAAAATATAATCGACTAATGCATGAATCTCATCTTCTGAAATAAAGAAATCGGAGTCGAGATCTTTGATAATGGCACCAATCATAGTGGCATTATATTCATGGAATTTTATCTTATTTTCTTGGTAAAGAGTCTTTTCAATCTCTAAGTAACTCTTTAATTTTGCTAGGTCCTGCTGAACGTGAGCAACAGCGATCTTTTGGAAAAACTCTCTATAATGATTCGTTTTTATCTGATTAGAATACAAGACTTCATCGACTGTTAAGTTCATGC
>JAKDZT010000084.1 GCA_030462125.1 Tetragenococcus sp. | reverse complement strand
AGTTTTTTTATCATAGTCGAACATTTTAATGAAAGCGTTTTATAGGTGGTGTGTGATGAATTCAAAAGACGTCACAGGAGTGATATTGTGCGGTGGAAAAAGCCAAAGAATGGGGTTTGATAAAGCACTTATTCATTTTAAGGGGCATTACGTGTTGGAAGAAACGGCGATGTCTTTAAAAAAGATTTTCCCTAATGTCTTGTTAGTAACTGATCATAAGCGAAAGTTTCCCGCTCAATTGCTTGCTAACCATGTATTTTTAGAAGATGAATTTATGCAAAAAGGTCCCTTGGGAGCCCTAGTCACTGCATTAAGACATATTGACACGCCCTATTTATTTTTAGTTGCTTGTGATATCCCTAGTATCACTGTGACAAAAATCAGATGCTTACTTGAGTCTGTTGAAGATGAACAAGTGATATTATTTTCGGGCGAGAAACTGGAGACTTTGTTTGCTTTTTATCATCGTAGCTGTTTGTCACAATTCGAAAAACAATTAGCGACGGACAATGGAAAGATAAGAACGGCTTTTGATTGCTAAGAGCTAATTTATTGGAGACAAAATGACTGAGAAAGGGATAGGTATATGAATAGTTATTCGATTGAAGAAACAATGACTGCTTTTGCTAAAAAAGCCAAAACTAAAAGTCAGTTAGCATTTGTGAAATTATTCTTATTAGGTATTATGGCAGGTGGTTTTATTGCTCTTGGTTACTTAGCTTTCATCCGTGTTTCAGGAACAACGCCAGAAGAATGGGGAAGTTTTTCTACCTTACTAGGCGCGATGTTGTTTCCCATTGGTTTAATTGCTATTACCTTTGTAGGTGGTGAATTGGTAACAGGAAATGGCATGACAATGACGTTTGGTCTTTTAGAAAAAAAAGTATCTGTCTTAAATGTCCTTAAAAATTGGTTGTTGGTTTTACTAGCAAATATCGTCGGTGGTGTATTAGTTGCCTACTTTTTCGGTCATATTGTGGGTCTAACTGAAGGTGATTTTGCAACAAAGACTTTGCAAGTCGCCTTGGCAAAAACGGCGGACAGCCCTCTTGTTATGATTGTCTCAGGAGTGGGATGTAATATATTTGTTTGCATGGCTGTATGGCTAGGAGCTATGAGCAAAGACTTTGTTGGAAAAATTTTTGGATTATGGTTTCCCATAATGATCTTTGTCGTCTGTGGCTTTCAACACGTTGTAGCGAATGCATTTATTTTACCTGCTGCCTTTTTTGCTGGAGCAGATATATCACTTATTGATATGCTCAAAAATATTTTCTTTGTATTTATAGGCAATGAAATTGGTGGCGCTTTATTTTTAGCTGTTCCTATTTATTTAACTAACCATGACCCTAAAGAGGCGTCGGAAGTAGCTGAAACTATACAAGAAACAACAGAAGAACGGGTGATTTAAGTGAGTGATAGTTTTTATGTGCCGAATTTGTTACAAATCGGGTCAACTGGAAGAAATAGTGGAAAAACAACGATTGCAAAACAAATCATTGAAAATGAAAAAAAGACGCATACAATTGTTGCCTTAAAAATTATTACTATTAGTGGAAAACGAGGCGTATGTCAAAGAGGTGCCGTTGGTTGTGGTATATGTACAAGTATTTCCTCTGGTTATGAACTCGTAAAAGAACAACATACACAGGGAAAAAAAGATACGATGCAATTGTTAAAGGCTGGAGCTGAAAAAGTTTATTTATTAAAAGCCTTTGAAGATCATTTGCAAGCAGGCTTTTTGGATTTTTTAAAACAAATACCAGCCGATGCAATGATTGTTTGTGAGTCTAATTCTTTACGAAAATACATAAGGCCAGGATTATTTATTATGATGGATAATCAAAAAAAGAGCGTTAAGCCCACAGCGCAAGCTGTTTATGAACTTTCTGATGAAATTTTTGATTCGTCAATGAAGACCAAAGAGATAGGAATAAAAAATACAATAAATGGAAGTTTCTGGGAAATAAAAGTTCCCCAAAAACTTTAAAAGAGGTTGATAAAAATGACAGTATTGTCCGTGGATAGAAAAATGGAAATTATTGATTATTATAATAAAAACCCAGAGCAAGTATTAAATATGCTAGTTGATATGCAATTTGAATCAGCAGATGGTTATATTGATCAACAGACAGCACGCTTTGTAGCAGAAGAGCTAAAAATCACTGAAACGCGCATATATGAAATGATCACTTTTTATTCTATTTTAAAAGAAATACCACAAGCAAGGTATGTTATCAAAATTTGTAATAGTGCGCCGTGTCAATTTTCCGGTGGAAACTTTATTCGCAATGCTCTGAAAGAAATATTAGGCACCGAAGAAAACGAAACAACAGATGATGGTCTGTTTATGTATCATGGTATACCTTGTTTTGGTGCTTGTGCACAGGATCCTATGATCAAAATTAAGGATCGAGTATTTGCTAATCTGTCTATACCAAAACTTCAAACGTTAATTATCGATCTAAAAGCTGGTAAGTACCCGGATTTATATAGCGGGGGAAATTAAAAAATGACAAATAAAAAAGTTTTAACAACACGTTTTGAAAAAATGAATGATCCAACAGATATAAAAAATTATTGCGCTTTATCTGGTTATGAAGGTTTAAAAAAAGCATTAGAAATGGAAAAAGAAGATATTTTAGAAGAATTAGAAACCGCTTTATTACGAGGTAGAGGTGGAGCTGCTTTTCCTCTCGGGAAAAAATGGCGGCATTTGTTTTATTCACAAGGCAATCCTAAATATATTGTCTGTAATGCAGACGAAGGAGAACCGGGGACATTTAAAGATAAGGCTTTGTTAGATTTTGATCCGCTTGCTTTGATTGAAGGTATGACAATTGCTGGTTATTTATTTGATTCACCACAAGGCTATATTTATATCCGCGGTGAATACCGTCATCTTCATGATCGATTAAATGCGGCCCTGAACAACGCTCGACAGATGAAGCTATTAGGAAAAAATATCTTGGGAATTAAGGGCTTTGATTATGATATACGAATTATTTCAGGTGCAGGTGCTTATGTTTGCGGTGAAAATTCAGCATTATTAAACTCAATTGAAGGAAAGACGGGTCGACCACGTGTAAAACCACCCCATTTGGCTGATGTAGGTTTATATTTAAAACCAACTTTGGTGAATAATGTTGAATCTTATGCATGTGTGCCATATATTTTGCGATATGGTGGAGAAGCTTTCAAATCATTAGGAACACAAGACGGCGGAGGAACGAAATTAATCTGTCTAACCGGACATGTGAAAAATCGAGGGCTTTATGAAGTGAATCTTGGAACGCCTTTACAGAAAATTTTATATTCAGAAGAATATGGTGGCGGCAGCAGTACAGGTCGTCCCTTAAAATTTATACATTTCGGAGGACAATCTGGGCCTATTGGCAGTGTTGATCAATTAGAAGATTGTATATATTCTTATGATGGGATGTGGGATAAGGAGCTATCTGTTGGTTCTGGTGCAATTGTAGTTATGGATGATAGTGTTAGTATTATTGATTACCTTACACAAGTCGCTGCATTTTTTGCCCATGAATCCTGTGGGAAATGTACACCCTGTCGAATTGGTAGCTTACGTATTTTAGAAATGTTAGAAAAATTCCAACAAGGGATGGGAAGACCTGGCGATATGGAACGCTTCTGTGCCATGTTAACCCATGTGACACAGTTATCTGCTTGCGGTTTAGGACAATCCGCTTCTACAGCGATTTTTAGCGCTATACAAGCCTTTCCTGAAGAATTTGAGCAAGTAATTGATACAAAGGTAGAAAAAGTACAGGAGGTAATGTGGTAATGATGTCAACAGCCCCCACTGCAACAGTAACACTTTCAATTGATGATCAAGAAGTGACAGTTCCAAAAGGTACAACTTTATTAAATGCGGCAAAAGAAATAGGGATTGAAATCCCAACGATGTGTCATTTGAAAGAACTAGCTCCTGACGGTTCTTGCCGTATGTGCGTTGTTGAAGTAGAAGGTGGTCGTAAGGGCGGTTTAGTTACTGCTTGTACTGCTCACGCCCAAGAAGGTATGATTATTCATACAAATAATAAAAAGGTAGCTGATTCTAGACGTTTTGTCCTAGATTTACTTTTGAGTAATCATAAATTAGAGTGTTTTAGCTGTGCCCAAAATGGTGATTGTAAATTGCAGGATTATTCGATGGTATATGGGTTAACTGATACGAGTTTTTCAGGAAAAAGACAAGCGCCAAATCAAATTGATGATACAAATCCCTTTTTCACTTATGACCCAGAAAAATGTATTATGTGTCGAGCTTGTGCCCGCGTTTGTCAATTGCGTCAAGGTCGAGATGTGATCAGTATTTCTAATCGTGGTTTTGATACAAAGATGCTACCTTGCTTTGGTGAAGATTGGAAATTGTCTGGTTGTGAATCTTGTGGGAATTGTGTCTCAGTTTGTCCAACAGGTGCGTTATCTGTAAAAGATTCTGTAAATTTTAGAAAGTGGGAAACTTCCAAGGTAAAAACGACTTGTCCTCATTGTGGAACTGGTTGTCAAGTGAATCTTTTAGTAAAAAATAACGTTATTGTAGGCGCAGAGCCTGCCAATGGACCAGCCAATAAAAATATGCTTTGTGTTAAAGGAAAATTTGCTTCCTATAAATTTGTTGCTTCTGGTGACCGATTGCAAACACCATTGATCAAACGAGAAGGAAAATTTGAAGAAGCAAGTTGGGATGAGGCGCTTGAATTAGTTAGTAAGAAGTTTAAATATTTAAAAAATAATTATGGTCCGGATAGTTTAGCTGGTTTTTCTTGTTCTCGTTCAACCAATGAAGATAATTTTATTTTTGAAAAAATGGTGCGTACTGCTTTTGGTTCCGATAATGTGGATAATTGCGCGCGTGTATGTCATTCAGCCTCTGTTCATGGACTAGCAAATACTTTGGGAAGCGGTGCAATGACAAATACGATCGAAGATATTACAACTGATGTTGATGTAATTATGTTAGTTGGTTCAAACCCTACTGAGGCGCACCCTGTGATTGGCTTACAAATTCGTCAAGCAGTACAAAATGGAACAAAATTAATCGTTGTGGATCCAAGAAAGATTGATTTAGTAAAAAATAGTGAGCTACACCTACAAGTTAAAGCAGGAACGAATGTCGCTTTTGCAAATGGTATTATGAACGTTATCCTTAACGAAGGGTTAGAAGATGAGAAATTTATACAAGAACGGACAGAGGGTTATGAAGAGCTTAAAGAACTTGTAGCTGACTATACCCCGGACGTTGTAGCAAAAATTTGTGAAATTGAAGAAGAAGATTTAATTCGCGCCGCAAGACTATATGCGAATGCTAAAAAAGCTCCAATTATATATTGCTTAGGTGTTACCGAGCATTCTACCGGTACCAAAGGCGTAATGAGCATGTCTAATATGGCCATGCTAGTAGGTAAACTTGGACGACCTGGTTGCGGAGTGAATCCCTTACGTGGACAAAATAATGTGCAAGGGGCCTGTGATATGGGATGTTCTCCTTTTGACTTTCCAGGTTACCAAAAAGTTGCCAATGAAAAAATTAGGCAAAAATTTAAAAAAGCTTGGCAAACTCCACTTAGTTCAAATACTGGTATGACTTCTACTCAGGTACTACCAGCAGCTACAAAAGGGGATGTTAAAGGACTCTATATATTTGGTGAAGATCCAGTCGTTACAGATCCGGATGTTTCTCATGTACGAGACGCATTAAAAAAATTGGACTTTTTAGTTGTACAAGAATTATTTATGACTGAAACAGCTAAATACGCTGACGTTGTTTTGCCTGGCGCGGCTTTTGCAGAAAAAGATGGTACTTTTACGAATACAGAACGTCGGATCCAGCGTATTCGTAAAGCAGTGGATGCACCAGGTGCGGCTCGCGAAGATTATAAGGTCTTTTGTGATATTGCAAGTAAAATGGGTTATCCGATGCACTATGAGCATCCTAGTGAAATAATGGATGAAATTGCTTATTTAGTCCCTAACTTTGCTGGTGTTAATTACAAAAGACTGAAGCAAGAAAATGGATTGCAATGGCCTTGTAAGAGCTTGGATGATCCTGGCACACCAATTATGCACGTAGGAGAATTTGCGCGTGGAAAAGGTTTGTTTAAAGCAATTCCTTATCAACCCGCACAAGAGTTGCCAGACAATAAATATCCGTATCTCATGTCTACTGGACGAATGTTGTATCATTACAATACACGCTCTATGACTGGCAGAACACCAGGGATTAATGAAATCTCTAATAAATCTTATATTGAGGTCAACGCTGAAAGTGCGACACAATTAGGTATCAATCATGGAGATAAAGTAAAAGTTTCTTCAAGAAGAGGTTCTATTGAAACTTTTGCTAAAGTGGGAGACCGTGTTCGAGAGGACTCAGTATTTATGACTTTTCATTTTCAAGATGGAAATGTTAATGAAATTACGAATGCAGTATATGATGATATTGCGATTATCCCAGAGTATAAAGTTTGTGCCGTATCAATTGAACCGTTGAAAAATAAAGTAAGCGAAAGTCGATAAAGTTAGGAAAGAAGGGGTTTTTGTGTTAGAACTTGCAGAAGCAGTAATGCGTTTGAAAGAAAATTTTCGCAAACAAAAACTTACTGAGGTTATTCCCCTAAGTAAAAGCTATGGGCGTGTTGCTGCTTTTGATATTCCTTCTCCTATCAATGTACCCAATTTTTCAAAGTCAGCGATGGACGGTTATGCATTATTTGCAGAAGATACAATGGCAGCAAAGCAAGAAAAACCAATAACACTATCCGCGATTGGTAGTGTGTATGCTGGAGATGATCCATCTAGTATAAATGCTGCAAGAAATACTTGTGTTCGTATAACGACTGGAGCAAAGATACCGCAGGGTTATAATGCTGTGATTAAACAAGAAAACACGACAAATAATGACAGCAAACAAATAACAGTGTTTACCGAGGTAGTCCCTGGTGAAAATTATATAGAAAAGGGTGAAGATTTAGTTGCCGGAGAGCTTATCATACAAGCAGGCACAATCTTAGATAGTGAAAATATTGGGACATTAGCAGCTGTAGGACTTACAACGCTAACCGTGTTGAAAAAAATACGCGTTGGTTTAATCGCTACGGGGAGTGAATTGCTTTCTCCTGGTGAAAGGCTAACAGCTGGAAAACTTTATAATAGTACTGTTTATACTTTAGCTTCTTATATTGAACGGTACAACGGTACTATTGTATTTCAAGAAAAGTGTCCGGATGACCCTATATGTTTTTCTCAAATTTTAAAACAATATGCAGGAAAGTTTGATGTTGTTTTAACTACAGGCGGTGTATCAATAGGTGATAAAGATTTTCTTCCTCAGGGAATTAAAGTGTTAGGAGCAGAAGAAATTTTTCATTTTATTAAAATGAAACCAGGAACACCAGTGATGGCTTCTAGATGGCAAGATACAATTATTTTATCTCTTTCAGGGAATCCTTTTGCGTGTCTTATGAATTTCCACCTTTTTTACTGGCCGTTACTTGCTTACTTTTTTCAAAATAAGCAATTTTTACTAAAAGAATATGATGCAGAAATCGCAAGTGGTTACCGAAAAAAAAGCAAGTTGACATGTTATATTCAAGCAAAATTAAATAATGGAAAAGTCACTTTACCAGCTAAGAAAAAACATTTAGCGACGGGTTCTTATGATTGTATTGTTGTACAGCCGGAAAATAAAAAACTAGAACCTAATTGTTTTGTGAAAACATACCTTTTACCTTGATAAAATATATAAAAATATCCGAACTATAGACAGAAAGA
>JAKDZT010000083.1 GCA_030462125.1 Tetragenococcus sp. | reverse complement strand
GTCATTAAATTTTAGCATTTCTTTTTTCTCTACTAGCAGATTCTAATTTATTTTGACAAAATTTGTGTTCCATTACTGTTAGCCAGCTGATCCAAAATTTAAATGCAATTCGTTTATATTTTGGACGCATTTTGGTACAATCTTACTAATGAATTTATGAAGAGGAGAAAAAAATGTCGCGCACAAATAAAACTTCAGAAGCCAAGGTTCAAGCGCTTTTTGATCGCATTTCAACCACCTATGATACCACCAATAGCGCGATTTCTTTAGGGATGCACAAACGCTGGCGAAAAAAGACTATGGAAAAATTACCCCTGTCCGCAGGTGAACAGGTCCTCGATCTATGCTGTGGCACAGGAGATTGGACCATTGATCTGGCAAATGTGGTGGGGCCTACAGGCAAAGCCATTGGGCTAGACTTCAGTGAAAAAATGTTAGCTATAGCTAAAAATAAAATTTTTCAAGCAGAAGTTACTGAGCAAACAACATTGCTACAAGGGGACGCGATGGCGCTTCCTTTTGCTAATGACACATTTGATCTAGTAACCATTGGCTTTGGTTTGCGTAACGTACCTGATGCCTTTCATGTCTTAAAAGAAATGGAACGTGTACTTAAACCAGGCGGGATGGTAGCGTGCTTGGAAACCTCGCAACCCGAAAATAAATTGATTTATCCATTTTGGTATCTTTATTTTAAACTTGTTCCTACCATCGCTAAATTAAAACATAACGATCGAAAGGATTATATTTACTTACAACAAACGACGGAAAAATTTGTCGGTGCCAAAGAACTTGAACAGATGTTTCAAGAAGCTGGCTTAACAAATACCTCATATACCACATTTATGTTGGGCGCCTGTGCCCTACATATGGGATATAAAACAAGCTAATATATATCAAAAAAGAGTGTAAGAAACGAGCGTCTATCAATGAAATTTAAATTTGAAACGATTAAAAAAGATTATAGTGATTTTTCTAGTGACAAGCTGTTAGTCAATGCCCCTAGAACGCCAGCTTTTCCTGTTAGGGTTGCAAGTGAAATTATGGCAAGATGTCTATCCCTAATAAATAGAACGGAAGAGTTAACCATTTATGACCCTTGCTGTGGTGGTGCGCATTTGTTAACGGTCCTCGGGTTTCTTTACAACGCTAATTTAAAGCAAATTTATGGCACCGACATTGATGAAAACGCGCTTGAATATGCGCAAGAAAATTTAGCACTGCTTAAACCAAATGGTATTCAGCAAAGAAAAAAGAGCCTGCAATACCATTATGAAAAACAAGGAGAAGCTGCACAGTTGATGGCTCTTGACAGTGCGAAGCGTTTATCTGCGATGTTATCAAATCCGCAACAAAAAGAAATTCAATGTTTTAAATGGGACATCACAAGCTTTCAAAGGCCGCCTTTTAAAGATGTGAATATTGTTATTACTGATTTACCCTACGGAAATATGGCGCATTGGCAAGGAACCACAAAAGATCATCCTACTGAACAGATGCTAAATAATATTTATCAGACACTAGATATAAATAATGCCATTGTGATTGTGATTTGTAATAAAAAAGAAAGCATCCAGCATAAAAATTTTACACAAGTCAAGCGGTTAAAACATGGAAAAAGGCAGTTTTTCTTTTTGCGTCCACTATTCTTTTAATTTTCTTTTCAGCACCCTATAAAAAAGGCCTTGGCAAACGCCAAGGCCTTTTTTTACTATCTAACTTTTTGTGGTTTACTCAAATATTGGAAAACTTGTTTTCTAGACAAAAAGCCTAAAGTTTCTTGTTGTTGATCTACTATTTCAATATAGTCGTAACCACTTAAAGCAACAAAAGCCGCTTGCAATGTATCAGTATCTTGCAACTGCTCGGTTTTCTCACTACTATCTGGCGCTGTCGCATAACCTTCTGCTTGGATCACATGATTGATCGGAGTTTGATAAACACTTTTATCAGCACTTGAACTAAAGAAATCTCGTACAAAATCACTTGTAGGATTTTGGGCAAGTTCTGTCGGCGTACCTACTTGCAACAGCTTGCCATCGCCCATAATCCCAATTCGATCGCCTAATTTAATTGCTTCGTCCATATCGTGTGTCACAAAAATAATGGTGTTATGCAATTCTTTATGCAAGTCTAGAATCAAATCTTGTAAAGTCGCACGAGATAATGGGTCTAACGCACCAAATGGTTCATCCATCAAAACGAAATTGGGTTTTGACGCAATAGCTCGTAAAATGCCAATACGTTGTTGTTCGCCTCCAGAAAGTTCTCTAGGCATACGATCCCGATATTTAGCAGGATCTAAAGCAACTTTAGTTAACAACTCATCCACTAAGCGGTTAATTTCTTTTTTAGGAACTTTTTTCATTTCAGGAATAACGGCAATATTTTGTGCTACTGTCATTGTAGGAAAAAGGGCAATTTGTTGTAAAATATACCCCATAGACCAGCGTAACTGTTGTAAAGGATAACTTTTAGCTTTTTTGCCATTAATTAATACATCGCCATCTGTAGGTTCTTCTAACCGATTGACCATTTTAAGCGAGGTTGTTTTGCCACTACCAGATGTCCCAACGAGAACAAATAACTCACCCTCTTCAATTGCAAGGTTCATATCCGGAATAACCGGGGTATCGCCAAAGGACTTTGATACATGTTGAAATTCAATTGCTGTACTCATTATTCATCCTCCTCTAACAACCCGTTCTCAGTGAGATAGTTGTGCGCTACACTGGCTGGTGTTTGGTCTTCTACATTGACTTCATAATTCATCTCTTGCATTTCTTCTTCTGTCACTTCTCCGCCTAATTGATCTAAAGCTTCGACTACTTGCGGATTGTCATCAGCAAATTCCGTGCTCATCAATGGTGCGCCTTGATATTTAGGGAAAAGGCCTTTATCATCTTCTAAAATACTTAAACCATACTCTCGTAACTCACTATCTGTGGAATAAGCATCAATCAAATTGACCCGACCATCGTCAATAGCTTGATAGCGCAACGCAGGTTCCATCGAACTTGTCTCAAAATCTAAATTATATAAATCTTCAATCCCACGCAAGCCATCTTCACGATCGATAAATTCTAAGGTCATCCCCGCTTGAATGTCTGATTGGATATTGGAAAGGTCACTAATGGATTCTAGTTGTTCTTCTTCTTTAAACTCATCCTTAACGGCCAATGCATAAGCGTTATTATAGCTCATCGGCTCTAATAAGGTGAGCTGGTCTTGCTCTTGTAATTTCTCTTTTGCTTGGGTATAAGTTTCTTCTTCAGATAACCCTTGTGTATCAATAGACTCGTCATCAATCAAAGTTTCTAACACAGTCCCCGTAAATTCAGGGTAAATATCAATTTGATCATTTTTTACTGCGTTATATAAAAAGGTTGTTTTGCCAAAATTTGGTTCTAATTCAACATTAATATCTGGATTTTCGTCTTCAATTAGTTCCTTATACATATTAATCAAAATTTCGGGCTCGGATCCTAATTTACCAGCGATCGTTACTGTTTGCTGACGATTGGCATAAACGGAATAAGCGCCGCCACCGCCTAACAAAACGACCAAAATAGCTAGGCCGATCATGGATTGCCATGGTTTTGCCCGTTCAAACCAACGAATTAAAGAACTTAAAATAATCGACAATAATGCCGCCGAAATCGTACCGATAATAATTAGGGGCATATCATTACGGTCAATCCCTAAAAGAATAAATGTTCCTAAACCGCCAGCTCCTATCAAGGCCGCTAAGGTTGCCGTTCCGATAATCAGCACCATAGCCGTCCGAATTCCGGACACGATTGCCGGTCTTGCCATTGGTAATTCAACTTTAAGTAGTTTGCGCATTTTGGACATACCAAACGCATCGGCTGCTTCTTCGATCGCTGGGTCAATCTCAGAAATACCTAAATAAGTATTTTGAAAAATGGGAAGTAAGGCATAAATCACTAAAGCAATAATCGAAGGTGTTGTCCCAATTCCCACTAACGGGATTAATAACCCTAACAATGCTAGTGAAGGAATCGTTTGTAAAATCCCTGCAATTTGCAGTCCAATTTCAGCGACTTTGGGAAGTCTAACCACCCAAATCGCCAAAGGGATTGCAATTATCATCGCGATCAAAAGAGAGACAATTGAAATGCCTAAATGATTTAATAACTCGCTCCATAATTCGCCACGTCGTTCGTTGAATGTTTCTATGAGATTTTCCATCAGTAACCCCGCATTCATTTTTTATTCCGAAAATTGACTATTGTATAATTCCGCATAAACGCCATTTTTAGCAAGTAATTCTTGGTGACTCCCTTGTTCGACAATATCGCCTTGATCCATCACTAATATTTTATCTGCGTCAACGATCGTTGACAAACGATGGGCGATGACAAAATTGGTACGACCTTTCATTAAATTTGCCATTGCCTGTTGGATTAACTGCTCTGTCCGGGTATCCACCGAAGAAGTTGCTTCATCCAAAATCAAAATCGCTGGATCACTAACAAACGCCCGCGCAATAGTTAACAGTTGTTGCTGACCTTGCGAAATATTTGTCGCATCTTCGTTCAATAATGTTTGATACCCATTGGGTAGAGTTTCAATAAAATGGTGGGCATGCGCTTCTTTTGCCGCTTGGATCACTTCATCTTCTGTTGCATGAATGTTGCCATATAAGATATTATCATAAACCGTTCCTTGAGTTAGCCAGGTATCTTGTAGCACCATACCAAAAAATGAACGCAAATTATCACGAGGTACGGTACGGATATCCACACCATTAATCATAATTCTATTTTTTGTTACATCGTAAAATCGTAACAATAAATTAACTAGAGTGGTCTTACCAGCGCCCGTATGTCCTACGATAGCAACCGTTTCTCCTTGTTTTACAGTAAGTGTTAAATCTTGGATAACTGGTTGCCCTTTCTCGTATTCAAACCCTATATGATCAAACTCGATTTTTTCAATCGGTGGTTCAATTCTATTGGTCGTATTTTCGACTTCTTCAGGCGCATCTAAAAATTGGAAAACCCGGTTACTAGAAGCAATAGTCTCTTGCAAGGTATTGGCCATTTCGGCAATGACATCAATCGGACGACGAATATTTTGACTATATTGCATAAAGGCTAAAACATCACCAGCCATAATGGTTCCATTGACAATCAATAACCCTCCCACAATGGCAATCAATACATAAGCTACATTCCCAATAAAAGTCATGATTGGATTTAAGATACCGGCCATAAAACTAGCACGATAGGAAACGTCAAATAAACGATCATTATACGCTTTAAACTCTTGGTTTGATTGGTCTTGATAATTATAGGCTTTAATCAAATCCGTACCAGTAAAGTTTTCTTCAACGTAACCCACCATGGCTCCGAGTCGTTCTGACTTGGCTCTGAAGTACTTTTGCGAACGACCCATAATAATTTTAGTCGCCACAATATTTAAAGGCACTGTAATAAAAAAGACTAAAAATAATAGCGGACTGATATAAAGCATCATGACTGTAATGCCGACAAACATCAAAAGACTATTTACAATTTGACTTACGCTTAATTGAACATTACGCCCAATCGCTTCTACATCATTGGTAATACGACTTAATAAATCACCGGTGGAATGTTGGTCAAAAAAACTTAGCGGAACTTTTTTAATTTTATCAGAGACTTGGGTTCGCATGTTTTTAATCAATGATTGTGACAACTGAACCAACATACGTTCAACCACAATATTACTCAAAGCCAAGATAATATATAAACTGGCTAAAAATAGTGTTGTTTTAACAATATAGCCAAAATCCATCGACACTTGTTCAGCAATAGCGGTTTGTAGATGGTTCAAGATCGCTCCCATCACAATAGGAGCGGACACTTCCATTATGGTTGAGATCACTGTCATCGTTAGCGATAGTAGGAGAATTTTTTTGTAATTTTTTAAATAGCTAAATAATCGTTTGACGGTCTGCCAGCTAGAGGGATAGACTTCATAAAAATTTGCCGTCATTTGTGCTCCTCCTCTTCTCCTTGAGAAATAGCAATTTCGCGATAAATTTTATTGGTTTTCATTAATTCATCATGAGAACCTAAACCTTGCGCTTGCCCATTTTCTAATACTAAGATCTTTGTCGCATGCCGAATAGTCGCCACTCTTTGTGCCACAATGATTGTCGCGGTTTCCTCAAGTTTTCCTTGTAAAGCCATACGTAGTTCATAATCGGTTTTATAATCAAGGGCCGAAAACGAATCATCGAATATATAAAGAGAAGCAGACCGAGTTAAAGCACGCGAAATTGCCAAACGCTGTCTTTGTCCGCCAGAATAGTTGCTGCCACCTCGGGCAACCGTTTCTTCTAGTGGTTTTTCTTTTGGTAGAAATTGAATCGCTTGAGCTGTTTCTAAACTATCAAGCATCTGTTCATCGTTAGCGTCTGGATTACTATAAAATAGGTTGCCACGCACACTTTCTGAAAAGAAATAGTTTTGTTGTGGCACGTAGCTGATCTTTTCACGTACACTTTCTGGGTTCAGTTGATCAATTGGCTGACCATTAAGCAAAAGCTGTCCTTCTGAAGGATTATAAAATTGCATGAGTAATTTCAACAAAGTCGATTTTCCTGAACCCGTTCCACCAATAATTCCTAAAACTTCTCCTTTATGAATGGAAAAATTTAACTTCTCTAAGGCTGGAAGGTTAGCATCTGGATAATAGAAGGTCAGATCTTTAGCTTCTACAGAAGTAATCGGCTCATTTAATACATTACTGCCCCCTACCGAACGTGATGGGTAGTTTAACACAACGTTAATCCGGTTAATTGAAGCGACACTTCGAGGTAGCATGGTCATCATGCGTGTCACCATAATCACAGAATTTAATACCTGGGTGATATATTGGACAAAGGCCATTAAAGCACCAATGGACATGATCCCTTGTTGTACATAACGAGCCCCTAGAAATAAAGTAATAACAATGGTTAGGTTTAAAATCAGCATTAAAATTGGATTGATTGTCTGCATAACTTTATTGACCTTTAATCCAATTTGATAATATTTATCATTGGCTTGTTCAAAGGTCTCTTCTTCTTGCTTGTCTCTAGAAAAAGCTCGAATAACCTTTAATCCCGTTAGACGTTGCCGCAGCAAAAGATTAATATGATCTAAAGCCTGTTGCAAACGAGGAAAATAAGGTACTACGACTTTAATAACAAAATAAAGGACAATGGCAAGAAACGGCATGCTGACAAATACAACCAATGACAAACGCACACTGGTAGTAAAAGCCATAATTAAACCGCCAATAAAAGTCAGTGGAGCTCTTGCTAGTGGTCGTAACGCCATTAACACCAGCTGTTCAATTTGAGCAACGTCATTTGTTGTACGGGTAATCAATGATGAAATACTAAAGTATTCTGTTTCATCAAAAGTCATCCGGTTTACTTTATTAAACATCCGTCTTCTCAAATCTTTTGAAAACAGCATCGAAGTTTTGGCAGAAAAATAAGCCGCCGAACCTCTAACTAAAATAGTAACTAGTGTCACACCAATCATAACTACCCCTAATCGTAAGATATAAGTAATGTTTTGGTTAGCAACACCAATATCAATAATTTGTGACATCATTTTAGGTAGTAATAATTCGCCGATCGTATTGACAAATGTTAAGAGCAATACGGTTAAAATAAGAAATTTATATCGTTTAAAACCTTTAAAAACACTCAACTCGTTCCCTCTTTCATTTACGGATTAAATCTTTTTTTGAGTCATCTTATATTATAACAAATTATCCTAAAATTCCATATTCAAAGGCTGTACAAAATCGAGTAGGAGATGAATGATTATTTCATTCATCGTCCTCTCACACCACCGT
>JAKDZT010000360.1 GCA_030462125.1 Tetragenococcus sp. | reverse complement strand
AAAAATAAGTGTTGCTACTGGTTTTTATAAGGAGACAGATCATGCAAGTTATCTATTACTTATCTTCATTTTTACTTTACTACCCGCTAATATTATCTCTTTTCTGGATAATTGGAGCTTTATTCTATTATTTCTTGATTGAACGTAAGACAGCTTCACTCGACTATGAAAAGCCTCGTGATGGGATTACGTTTATTATTTCGTGTTTTAATGAAGCTGAAACAATCGATGAGACCGTTAGGAGTATTTCAAATCTTTCTTATCCCAAAAAAGAATTAATTGTTATTAATGATGGTAGCCAGGATGACACGGCTGCAGTTCTATTAAAGCTAGAAGAAGTTTATTCCTTTAAATTTATCGATTTAAAACAAAATCAAGGCAAAGCGAATGCTTTAAATTCAGGCGTAAAAATGGCAACTTATGATTATATTATGTGTGTAGACGCAGATACAACCATAGATGATCCAGCTCCTTATTATATGATCGATAATTTTGATACTTATGAAAATATTGGCGCGGTTACTGGTAATCCTAGAATTCAGAACAAAAGAAGCTTATTAGGTAAAATACAGACAGTTGAATTTGCTAGTATTATCGGTGGTATCAAACGAGCGCAATCGATGAATGGCTACATTAATACGATCTCCGGCGTATTTACCTTACTTAGTAAAAAAGCGCTAGAAGATTGTGGCCTTTGGGACATTGACATGGTCACTGAAGACATTGCGCTGTCTTGGAAAATGCATTTACATAATTACGTAATTGCTTATGAACCTCATGCCCTGTGTTGGATGATTGTTCCTGAAACCCTTCGAGGATTACTTAAACAAAGACTCCGTTGGGCGCAAGGCAATCAGGAAGTTTTAGTGAGAGATTTCACGAAAGTGTTTAAAAAGAAAAGCCTTCCTTTTTGGTTTTTGTTTGCAGAACAGCTTGTTTCCATCCTATGGGTTTTATCAATTGTTTTCTCGATTATTTTCTTATTGTTAAATCTCAATTTTCTCGATTACTATTTTTATGAAGAAACGTTAAATATTATTTTAGCTTCAAGTTTTGTATTAATTACGGCAAATATTATTTTATTTTCAGTTCAGCTCTTCATTGATAGCCGTTATGAGCGGAAAAATATGCTTTATTTTCTATTTTTAAGTTGGTATCCCATTTTTTATTGGATAATCAACGCCATTACCAATGTTTTTGCGCTACCTAAAGCCTTAAGAAGAAAGAAAGGAGTCTATGCGACATGGAAGAGCCCAGACAGAGGAAAAGATCAATGATAAAAGCTCGGTTGAACAAATTAAGAGAATTAGCGCTCGTTTTTTTCTCGCTGATGTTATGGATCTTTTCCTTGTTAGCTTTTGTGACAGTTATTTTTACTTTACTTGGTGTTGAATTATATTATGTTCAACTTATTCGTACCATTTTAAAAATTACTCGTTCAGATTTAATGTCGCTAATTATGGCAAGCCTTATTGTCGGTATCACTATTATTATTTATTTGTCTATAACCTATTATTTCGGTCCTTTTAAAAAAAGAGGTGCAAGAACAAAAGAAAATGAAAATGCAAAGTAAAATTCGTTTAACTATCTTCGTAATGCTAAGTATTTTAACGTTGAGCAGTATAGGCGTAGAGGCAAAAGAAAAGCAAACAGAAACAAATGAACGTTTGGAGTATGAAGAGAACTCTGTGTTAGCTCTAAACTACCATAGGGTACGAGATGTTACCTGGCTAGATCGGTTTTTATTATTTTTTTCCAATCCATATGAATTAAAACGTTACAGTGTTTCAACCG
>JAKDZT010000359.1 GCA_030462125.1 Tetragenococcus sp. | reverse complement strand
AGTGAAATGAAAGACTATATCAATAAAAATACGTCTTTATCAGTACAAGAAGATAGCTTACAAAGACAAACGAAGGGATATTTTGTACCCAAAACAAACGAAATTGTCATTAATAACCAAGAAGCCGATAGTGCTTTAAAACTCAAAACTTTATATCATGAATACGCACATAGTCAATTACACGGATTAAAGGCAGAATTTGCTAACAGGCCACAAGAGCATAAGGAAGCGCAAGCAGAAGCTGTTGCATACGTAGCAATGAAAAATATTGGAGTAAATACAGACGACTATTCTTTAGGTTATGTAGCTACGTGGGCGAAAGATCAAAATGTTATACACCAAGCTTTATCAGAGATCAAAACAGTTAGTAGCAATACCATAGAACTAACAGATGTTTTAACAAATAAATTAGGATTACAAGAAGAATTAGGTCAAAAATTAGAAAACATGCCAACAAAACAATTAAATAGTCAATATATTCATATTGAAAATGAAATAGAAAAAAAGGGAAATGGTAAAACAAAAACTACTGCCCCTGATACAACTATAAAAAATTTAAAAAGTTCACTTGATAAAATAGGAAATGAAATTCAAAAAAGAGTAGAAAAAAATCTTTCGAATTATGAAAAAGATAATCCCGAAATACGTCCAAAGGCAGAAAAAGAACAAGGTCAAAAAATAACCTAAATTAAATTTTTTTGTAAGAAAACTATGCAAATAGAAAGATTCTGAGCGTTTTAAATGTATAACTAAGGGTCATTAACCACTAATAACGCTTAGAATTTTCCTAATTTTATTGCGCCTATACGGTGATGGTTGGTTGGAGTATAGGCGCAATAAAATATTACTTCTTCTCGGTTGTTAAATAGTTGCAAATCACACCATTTTTTGATACTCTATATATAGAAAAAGGAGGATTGCTTCCACAATCCCCCTTGATGACAGCACCGCTTAAGACGGTGACCAGTTTATAATTTATTTAAAAATAATCGTCCACCGGTTAAAGCTGACGGTTATTTTTTTTGCTGATTTTTATCAGCTCAACAACAAGCGCAATTAAGGCAACGATAAAAGTACCGAAACCCAACGCCAGTTGTAAAGCGTCTGAAACAGACACCTAGGCTTTTCCTTTCTAAAGTTTTGGAGTACGTTCATACGCAACACCTCACTTTCGATAAAGATAGCCACCGTCATTAAACTTTACTGTCTTTTATATTATAACATAAAAATCACGCAAAGCCTAGTTGTATCAAGGTTTTGCGTGATTTTTTTATTGTAAAAACCGGTTTCTTCCTTCGTTCACCACCCCCGCCCACTACGGAAAAAGCAACTGAAATTCACAGTCGCTTGGTTCAAATTCAAAAGAACAATACAAGGTCAAAAACTAGGAAGAAAAAGGTTAGCAAAAATCACTAACCTTTTTCTTTAAAAGCATTAAATACTTAAAAAATTCAGTTGTCAGGAGCATGAACAAGAAGCAACTACTCCTAATCGTTTTTTGTATGCCCCATTTTAGTTTGCTTCGAACGTTTGCTGAACAGTGGTTATAGCAGTTCCAGTCGAAATCTCAAGGGTCTTCGATGAACGAGCAAACCATAAAAAAATGAAAAATAATAAAGTTCAATTTTTTTTCATTTTTTTACTGCTCGCCCTAGAGATTTCTTTGTGGAACTGCTAAGAGCTAACCACAGCAAACGAACGAAAGGCAAACTAGACGAAAATGGTTCATACAATCAAAAAAACGAAAGGAGGCGTACGCTTCTTGTCCATTGACAACTGAATTTTTTAAACAGCT
>JAKDZT010000358.1 GCA_030462125.1 Tetragenococcus sp. | reverse complement strand
TAATCGCTATATCGGTTAAACCCAATAAACTAGCTATAACTAAAAAGGCGACAACAGCCATAGAAAAAATAATGTTTTGCCAAATGACACGATTCATTTTAGAAGAAATATTATGGGATTGGACTAATTTTAATAAATCATTTTTCATTAAAACCAGGTCAGATACCTCTACCGCAACGTCGGTTCCGTCACCCATAGCGATTCCCACATCAGCATTCACAAGCGCGGGTGCATCGTTTACACCATCGCCCACCATTGCTGTTACACCATATTTTTCTTTTTGCTCGTCTATAATACGTGATTTGTCTTCCGGCATGACATTCGCAATTACTTCATCTATTCCTAATTGTTTAGCAACTGCTTTTCCCGTCATTTCTGAGTCTCCAGTAATTAGGGTAGTGTGTATACCTTGTTTTTTGAAGTACTCAATCGTTTCTTTTGCATTTTCACTAGGAATGTCCATAAGGGCAATAAGTCCTACAACTTTTTCCTCTTCTGATACGTATACGACTGTCTTACCTTCTGAAGCCCACTCATCATTTAGGCGAATGTATTTATCTGCAACATTTGAAAAAGAAGTTGGCTTACCTATACGATAGTTTTTACCTTTGTAATCTCCTGTCAATCCTTTACCAATTTGATTTTCTACTTCCATATCTAATTTATTTTTTTGTTCAAATTTTCTTAGAATGGCATCTGCTAAGGGATGATTAGATTCTTTTTCAAGAGCCACTACGATATCAATCATCTTTTCTTCGTTTACGCTATCAGCAAAATAATAATTGGTTACTTCTGGTTTTCCTTTCGTTAAGGTTCCCGTCTTATCAAAGGCAATGGCTTGAATATCGGCTAATTGCGACAAATAAGAACTTCCTTTTGAAAGCACGCCTCTTTTGGCTAGATTAGAGGTTGCTGATAATGTTACAGATACGGTAGCTGCTGCTAAAGCACATGGAGAAGCTGCGACTAAAAGAACTAATCCTCTATAAATACTTTGTGACCAAGTCCAATCTAACATCAAAGGTGTGAGTAATATGAAGAGTGGAATCGCAATTAAAACAACTGTCACATATTTCGGTTCAAACTTTTGGATAATACTGGCAGCTTTCGTTTGATTATTTTGATTTTGATTAACTAATTGTAAAATCTTTGAAAAGACAGTATCTTTATTTTCTTTTGTGACTTCCATTGTGAAACTACCCGTTCCATTAATCGTACTCCCAAAAACCCCGTCTCCTTTAGATTTTTCTTTAGGGATACTTTCTCCATTGATAGAAGATTCGTCAATGGAGGTATTCCCAGTTAAAATGACTCCGTCAATAGGTACTTGATCTCCGTTCAGTACCTGGAGTTGGTCCCCTACTTTTAGTTCATTGACATCAACAATCTTTGTATTTCCGTCAGACATGATTAATCTTGCAGTCGTCGGATTCATTTCAAGTAATTTTGTGATTTCTCGTTTGCTTCTACCTTCAGCATAATCTTCTAAAAAATGCGCCCCAGAGAAAATGAGAATCAGCAATGTTCCTTCCCAGAAATTACCGATCAGTGAGGCCCCCAATGCAGCTAATCCCATTAAGATATGGGAGTTAGGCGTAAATCTCTTTTTAGATTTTGTATTCTCAATCGTTTCTCCAATTCCTTCAAGAAGAATAACATGGTAGCCCGCACTAATCGAAGCAATTGAAAACAAACTATTTTGTAATAAACTATTTTCTCCATCTAGAAATAACGCAATTATGGCTAATGCTAAACCAACAAAGTACAAAACGACTGGCATTTTCCCATGATCGTGAC
>JAKDZT010000082.1 GCA_030462125.1 Tetragenococcus sp. | reverse complement strand
TTAAACTGATGACTGTATATGTTATCATCGAGCGACTATAAACTTAAAAATGAAGCAAAAGGAGGGGACATTTTGAGTTTACAATTTATTACCGGCGACGGTAGTCGTGATCATACAAAGCCGATATTAGACATTGCCTCTGATTGGTTGGCCAAAGATCGTGGCGAGGTCTTTTTTTTAGTCCCTAATTATAATAAATTTGAACGTGAACAAGAAATTCTATCGCAATTAAAAAATAGACAAGCAACAGCTGATTTTAGTACGATTCGTGGTCAAGTCTACAGCTTTAATCGCTTAGCTTGGTATTTTTTACAAGAAGATGGTCAAGTAAACGGAACTACGATTTCAGATACAGGTTCAGCTATGATTATGCGTAAAGTTTTGACTGCCTTAGCAGAAAAATTAGTTATTTTTCGTGGGGAAATTAATAAAGAAGGTTTTATTGGGAAATTATTAGAACTTTATCAAGAATTGCAGTTAGGCAATGTTAGCCTTGATAGCCTGGAATTTTCGTCTACTAGTGAGACAACCAGTAAAGCTCAAGATTTTGAATTAAAAATAAATGAGCTCAGACTAATTTTCGCAGCTTATGAAGAAGAATTAACTAAAAGGAATCTGCAGGTAGAACAGCCGCTTTCGACACTAACGAATTTTCTAGCTAGTGAAGATCCAACAAGCACGATTCAGTTGGGAAAAAAGCTTTTTATTGTGACAGGTTTTTCCAATTTTAGTATGCAAGAACAAGAACTTTTAAAAGTTTTAATTGATAAAAGCCAGCTCTGTGTGGATCTCTATATTGATTCTATTTATGTTGATAATGGTCCTTTAGATTTGTTTTTTGATGGAAAACAAACGTATCATCTTTTAAAAAACTTTGCTCAAAGTCAGCAAGACCATGTATTATTTGATAAAAAAGCGCCAAGTTTAACACAGGTATCGGATAGTTATTTGGAATTAGAACGTTGTTTTAGGCAAACAAGTATTGGAAAATTTGAACAAGAACACAACTTGAATGACCATGTAGAAATTTGGAAAGCAGAAAATCCTGAAGAAGAATTGCGGCAAGTAGCGACTGAAATTCGTCGATTGGTGGCTGATTCTTTTGGCACAAGGGGAGAAGGGCTTTATTACCGTGATATCCAACTATTAACTCTTAACCCAGAAATCTATTATCCGTTTATTCCTGCGGTTTTTTCCGAATTGGGTATTCCTTTTTATTTGGACCAAGATCGCAAAATGGAACAACATCCTTTAGTGGAATTTATTCATGCTTTGTTTGCATTAGATAATTATTACTACCGTATGGCAGACGTATTTCGCTTTTTGCGCACGGAACTCTACATACCTGCTGGCTTACAAGAAAAGACTGGAGACTGGAAAGAAGCGCGCAATACTTTCCACCGGATGGTAGATTTGACGGAAAATGAAGCTTTAGCACATAACTTTCACGGAGCGGATTGGACCCGCAAAGAGGATTGGCAACTATTTGATTTCGATTTTGAAAAAGAAGCATTCAAAGATACGGAAAATATGGAAGTTCTTAGTAACCAAGTAAGGAATCATTTTCGCAATGATATTGTGACTTTTTTCGGACGAATAAAAGCTGCGCAGACAACGCGCGAAGCCATTGTTATCTTTTATGAATTTTTACAAAATATTGGAGTCGAAAAGCAATTAATCCATTGGCGGGAACAAGAAATCGAGTGGGGAAATCTAGAATATGCACGTGACCACGAGCAAACATGGGCCGCTTTAATGGATCTATTAGATGAATTTGTTGAAATCTACGGAGAAGATCCTTTTGACTTTGAACTTTTTAAAGAAATATTAGCTAGTGGTTTAGAAAACTTTACTTTTGGTAAGATCCCTACGGCCATTGATCAAGTACAAATTAACCCTCTTGATTTAACCCGTCCTTTACAAGCCAAAGTTACTTTTGCAATTGGCTTAGATGAAACCAGTTTTCCTCGTACCGTTGAAAATAAGAGTTTGATTTCTACTGAAGAAAGACAGCAATTAAATGAAGAGCTAGGAGATGGGCAATACTTAAAAGATAGTGCCGCAGAAACGAACCGCAAAGAACCTTTTGTGGCTTATAATATGTTACTATCAGCTTCTAACAAGCTATATTTAAGCTATCCTAAGAATGCTGATTCTAAACAAAATATTCATATGTCGCCTTATATCACTCGTATTTTAAATTGGACAGATCTTGTGGTACAAGACCGTTGTAGTTTGGATCTAACTTGTGACCCTAACCATTATGTGGGCTCTTATAAGAGCCTAGTGCGTCAATTGAATAGTTTACACCGGCAAGCACAAGAAGAGAAAAAATCTTTACCTAGCGTGTGGGCGTCATTAGAAAAAATACTTTTACGCTCCAGCTATCAGAGACTAGCTCAACATGTATTAGAAAGCCAAGTTCATCGCAATGTTCCCGTAAATATCTCGCCAGATTTGGCTGAACAGCTATATGGTAAAGACATCTATAGTTCCATTTCTCAAATTGAAACCTTTTATGATTATCAATACGATTATTTTCTTAAATTTGGTTTGGGCTTGAAAGAACGCGAGATTTACGGGTTAAATTCAGCTGTAACGGGTGAAATTTTCCATGAAGCCTTAGATGACTTCTTAAAAGCTGTTTTTCAAGAAAACCTTTCATTGACCGAAATGTCAGAGGACCAACGACATATGTTAATTGAACAAGTGTTAAAAAACCTATTTGGTCAAGAACGTTATGCCTTTATGGAAGGAAACGCTCGTATGAGTTTTATTCGTTACCGTTTAGGAAAAACCGTCCAACGTGTTTCTTGGGGATTGAAAAAACAAGCTGAAAAAACTCAATTAACCCCAGTCCAAACGGAAGTATTGTTTGGAGAAATTGCTGGGAATCAAGGGATTTCTGGACTAGAAATTCCTTTATCAAACGGCGGTAACCTTTATTTACGAGGGAAAATAGATCGTATTGATACTACAACAGTGGGTGGGAAGCCTTGGTTAGCGATTGTGGATTACAAGTCAAGCGCCCATCAATTTGATATTACCGACAGTTATTATGGTCTGGCCATGCAATTGCTCACTTACTTAGATATCGCTTTAACAGATGCGGTTGAGTTAGTTGGCCAAAAAAATGTCAATGGTGCTGGAACTTATTATTTTCACGTTTACGATCCTCTAATGGATCCTAAAAAAGCGGATGAAAAAACTCGCTTAAAGCAATATAAATATGACGGACTTTTTGCTGACGATCCTGATGTATTTCAAGCCTTCGATGAAACATTGAATAAATCTGAGTATTCATCGGTATTCCCTATCCAAAAAGACAAGCAAGAACAGTTGAAAAAATCTGTTCGAAGTCAAGAAAAATTTTATACAGCAGAAGAAATGAATGCACTGATGGCGCATAATCGTAAAAAATTAAAAGAAGCAGCCGAAAGAATTTTGGCAGGCGAAATTAAAATGAATCCTTCTTATAAAATGAAAAATAAACGACGCGCGACACAATATTCCCCGTTCCGTAGTATTTCTGCTTTTGATCCGATGTTAGAAGAAAATGATTATCATCGTATCCATCCATTATCAAAAGAAGAAATTATGAAACGTTTAAAGGAGGAAGACGATGACTGAAATTCCTTTAAAACCTCAAAATGAAACATTTACTGATAAACAGTGGCAAGCTGTTTTTGACTCTGGTGACAATTTACTCGTGTCAGCATCTGCAGGCTCGGGCAAAACGACTGTCTTAGTTCGTCGAGTGATTGAAAAATTAAAAAGCGGTAGCAACATTGATGAACTATTGATTGTCACCTTCACAGAAGCAGCTGCTCGTGAAATGAAAGAACGTATCCAAAGCGCTTTACAAGATGCGATTAATCAAGAAAGTGAGCAAACACGACGCAATCATTTTATTAAACAATTAACCCTTTTGCCTCAGGCGCATATCTCTACCTTACATGCTTTTTGTTTAACTGTGATTCGACGTTTTTATTTTTTGATTGATTTGGATCCTGTATTTCGTATGTTGACAGATGATACCGAACGTCTGCTACTAAAAGAAGAAGTATGGGAAGAATTACGCGATGAGTACTTTGAGACCTATGATCAAACATTTTATCAACTAGCTGAGAATTTTTCTAGTGATCGTTCTGATGATGGTTTAACGGATTTAATTATGTCTTTATTTAATTTTGCTCAAGCCAATCCGGATCCCACCACTTGGTTAAACCAGTTGACTGAAAGTTATGATACGACACAAGGCTTAGCCGGCAATCAAATGTATCAAACGCAAGTCAAACCATTGATGCTGTCGAACCTACAAACGGCTATTGGTCAGTTGCAGGCAGCTTTAGAGATAGCACAAAATTCTGGATTAATGGAAAAGGCTGAGACTGTACTAATCAGTGATCTTGAGCAAGCACAACGTTTATGGACCTCTATCAATGAGGAAAATATCCAACAGGCTTATGACCAGCTGTCAAATTTTGATTTTAAAAACTACCCAGCTTATAAAAAAGAAGACGTCAAAGAGTTGTCTAATGGTTATGTCAAACCGCGTCGGGATAGCGCTAAAGAACTTATTAGAGAAACAGCTTCCTTTTTTGCACAATCTCCTGAAGAAATGCTTACTTTAATGGAGCAAGCGCAGCCTTTAGTCGCAAAAATGGGCGAGGTGACTTTAAACTTTATTCAAAGGTATCAAAAGCGTAAACAAGCCAAAGGAGTTTTAGATTTTAACGATCTTGAACATTTTGCTTTGGATATTTTACAAGGTGATGGTCAAGGAAGTGAAGCTTCTGTATATTATCGAGAACGCTTTGAAGAAGTCTTAGTAGATGAATACCAAGATACCAACCGCTTGCAAGAAGCTATCCTGTTTTGGGTGCGCGAGCCTGAACCAACACAAGGCAATTTGTTTATGGTAGGCGACGTGAAACAGTCGATTTATGCTTTTCGACTGGCAGATCCGACATTATTTGTTGATAAGTATTTAGCTTTTGCGCATGAAGAGGGCGGGCGTAGAATTGTTTTGGCCGAAAACTTTCGTTCTAGAAAAGACGTATTGCAGTTTACAAACCTCGTCTTTGAGCAATTGATGGATGAGACTGTTGGTCAGATTCCTTATGATGAAGCAGCACAGTTGGTTCCTGGATTTTCAGCTTTTCCGGCAAGTGAACAATTCCATACAGAGCTACTTTTGTATGAAAAAGAGGTTGAAGACGATCCTACTGTGGTCGATGATAAAACTGAAGGCGAACTACACATGGTGGCTTTAAAAATTAAGGAACTAGTTGACAATCAATTTATGATTTATGATAAAAAACAAAAAGAAACGCGGCCTATTACTTACGATGATATTGTATTACTAACGCCTACTCGTAAAAACAATCTAGTCATCATGGATGTGTTTAAGCAATTTCAAATTCCTTTAGAAGTCAATGATGCCCAAAATTATTTTCAAGCAACGGAAGTACAAATTATGATTTCCTTACTAGAAATTATTGATAATCCTTATCAAGATATTCCTTTTGTGGCAGTGTTACGTTCCCCTATTGTCGGGTTAAATGAAGAAGAGCTAGCTTTGATTCGCCTGGCAAAAAAAGAAGGGGATTATTATGAAGCTTTTCTAGCTTATCTAGAAGAAAACAACGAACTAGCTGAGCGCCTGCGACAATTCAACGAGCAATTTATTTCCTGGCGCGAACTGGCGAGAAGACGCCCCATTAGCGAACTGCTTTGGACGATTTATCAAGAAACAGCTTATTTGGATTATGTTATTGGATTGGCTTCGGGTAGACAGCGCTACGCCAATTTAGTAGCGTTAGCACATCGCGCTGAAACTTATGAAAAAAGTAGTTTTAGAGGATTGTATCAATTTATTCGTTTTATTGAAAAAATGCAGGAAAAAGACAAAGACTTAGCAGAACCGCTGGCTTTATCACAGGAAAATGCGGTAAAAGTAATGACGATTCATGCTAGTAAAGGTTTAGAATTTCCAGTCGTTTTTCTTTTAGATATGACAAAGCAATTTAATTATAGTGATTTTACAACGCGCTATATTTTTGAAGAACGTTTGGGCGCAGGTATTCAATATATTGATGAAGAACAGGTGCGCTATGATACTTTGCCTTATCAAGCGATTAAACAACAACGGATTCAAAAAATGTTATCAGAAGAAATGCGTAAATTATATGTTGCTTTAACTCGGGCCGAGCAAAAGCTTTATTTGGTGGGCTCGTATAAAACAAAAGAAGATGCGCTAAAAAGCTGGCAGAAAGCTTTAGATCAAGAAAGTTTGGTCTTAGATCCTGCTTTACGCTTAAAGGGCAAGGGGAATTTAATGGACTGGGTAGGAATGACCTTAATGCGTCATCCCGATATGCAAAACGTCTTTTCAGAGGCGGCTGATAGTAAAAGAACGATCGATCATCCCACACATTTTGAAATTCATTGGACAAATCAAGCACAACTAGAAGAGGCTATGCGAAAATACCAAACAACGGTAAGTCAAACGCAGCCTTTAAGTCCACCGGAGAAAGCCGAGGTAAATGAGTTAAAACAGCGGTTAGATTTTATCTATCCACTGGAAAAATCGACGAAAACAACTAGCTATCAATCTGTTTCTGAAATGAAACGTTTGTATAATGATCCTGATGACCAACAACTCAATAAAATATCCTGGCAAAGTACGCTAGAACAGCAACAAAGCCAGCACTATCGTTACGTGAGTGAAGAGTTGGCAAAACCTAGGTTTATGCAACAAGAACGGATTGACCCAACTGCTATAGGGAGTGCTACCCATAGTTTATTACAATTGCTTCCATTAACTTCAGTACCGACGCTTGCTAGTGTTCAACAGAAATTGAAAACACTTGTCGAGCATCAGCAAATTGAAAGCCAAGTTGCAGAAAAAATGGATCTTTCCGCCATTTTATGGTTTTTCCAAACAGATTTAGGAAAACAGATTTTGGCTACGCCTGCTCAAGTCCATCGAGAACAGCCATTTTCCATGTTAAAAGATGCTCGAGATGTATTTTTAGATTTTGATGAATCAGACGCTGAATTGTTAATTCATGGGATTGTCGATGGCTTTATTGAATATGAGGATCACGTTATTTTATATGATTTTAAGACAGACGGTATTTATAACGCTAATAGTAGGCAAGAAGTCCTTACTAAATACCAAGGCCAATTGCGATTATACCGCGAGGCGTTGGCGCAGGCCTTAAACAAACCAGTGACTGCTACTTTTCTAGTTCTTTTAAATAATAAAGAAATTATTGAAATGTTTACTGAATGAAATCAATTTTTAGAAAGAAACTGCTTCATTATGTTATACTCTGTGAAAGAGGTGAGGGCTTATGATGGAAACTAAAGAATACACACTTTGCCCAAAATTTGAAAAAGCTTTTTCTATTTTAGGGAAAAAGTGGAACGGCTTGATTATTGATGTGTTACTACAAGAGCAAACCCAACGTTTTGTTGATTTGGCACATAAAATTCCTATGTTAAGCGACCGAGTTTTGACTGAACGTTTAAAAGAATTAGAAAAAGAAGGAATTGTCAGTAAAACAAATGGCCTGTATGAATTAACGGATAAGGGAATTGGGTTGAAAGATGTGCTAGATTCGGTAAGAAATTGGAGTCAAGAATGGGTTACCGAAAGCGAATGTAATTTCAGCAATTCAACAAATAACGGTTGATTTATGCTTGATTATTTAGTAAACTAAAAAACAATTAGATAGTAAAAAAGCGTTAATAGAAAAGAGTAGTTTGGTTGAAACAGTAAAGGGAGAATTGCCACAGACTGAAAGCAATGACTGGTTTCGAAAAACGAAGTTCACTTCTGTAGCTTGCTTGCATTCAAGCCGGTAATGACTACCGTTAATTAATTAAGTGCGCGATGATTGTCGCGAATTAGGATGGTAACACGAGACCTCGTTCCTTGATAGGAACCGAGGTCTTTTTTT
>JAKDZT010000357.1 GCA_030462125.1 Tetragenococcus sp. | reverse complement strand
CTTAAATATAAAAGAGAGGAATTAAAGAACAAATAAAAAAACTTTAATTTATGATATTAGTAAGCAGTATTTTATTGTTAGGTTTAAATATTGAATCTGAGCTAACCAACATAGTGTTCGAATTTTATAAATAAATAATGTGAGTAAAAAGTGACCTACATGTATTAAGAATTAATGCAGTAGGTCATTTTTTATTGGAAGTTTGTTAGTGGAGTCTGTAATGATGAAAAATGAAGTTTAACACACATTTGATGAAAGAGAGTAAATTAAGTTTTTAGAGCGTTGAAAATGAATTTATGTTGACTAAGACTTTAACCAAAGGAGTCGCGGAGGAGTCCCGGACAACAGGATAAGGAGAAACAATGCCATTGCCATGGCACCCAGCATAGCTGGGGCACTCTAAACTTATCCTTAAAGACTCTGAACGCTGATATTACAGTATTTATGCATTATGTTTAATGACGGACACAAAGGAATCGATGAAATTTTACATGGCATTTTCGTTGGAAAATTACAATGCTTTTATCCTTTGGGGCGCAAGGGATTTCGAAGCAGGGACTCTTTGGAGTCTCTAGAGACTCCCTAAAGGACTCCTTGTTTCCCTTCTAAATTAAGCAACATTTCATTCTATAATTTGTTAGTAATTACTTAGTTAAATATGGTAAAGTAAAACTAAGTAATTGCTAAGCTAATAACTTGTTAAAATAGATAAGTATTTGCTTAGTTTATTTTTTATAAAAATATTGAGTAATTACTAACTATATTATTGAATGAATAAATGAGTGATTACTTAGTTGTGGAGGGGTCAAAAATGACTAATAAAAGTCATAGAAAAGCTAAAACAATCAATATCAATTTGACTGAAGAAGAATATAAAAAGGTAAAAGCATTAGCAGAAGATAGAGATTTAAATCCAACAGCTTATACACGGCTTGCGGCTTTAGGTAATCGTATCAAACCTACAGTTGTCTATAACACAGATGAGCATACTGAACAGTTAAAAAAAGAAAAACAAAAACTTGAAATGGCTTTAGAGACAAGCGTACCAAAAGAAGATGTTGAGCTTTTAGAAGCACAATGTGAACATTATAAAACTTATATTGATACGTTTAAGCAGTTCTTACAGTATGTACAAGAGGATGCGGAATATATTAATTTGAATGGATATAAAAATGATGAAAAGCTTAAAGAAGATATTAGGGATGCTATTAAATCCTTTTTTGAAAACTGATTTAATTTTTCAAAGATATAAAACATACGAATATAAGTTATATTACATTTTGAAATTTTCGTTCTCATCCCTACGGTTAAAACCGTGGGCTTTCTCATTCACTAAATTCTGTAATTTTCCCTAGTTATAAATTCGATTATTTTAGATGAAGATGACGAAAAAAGAGCTAGTAATTCTATTTCAATGACTGATTTAGATAACGCACCAAGTGAAAGTACAGACATTTCAAATACTGATATTGAAAATATAAGAAACGATACTGTAGATGTGTAAAATTATATAGTGAAATAGAATAAGAAAATGATATTCAAGAAGGACTAAAAGCTCAGCAAAAACAACTTAATCATTTTAGTACTGATAAAATTTATGAATTATCATCAATAAGTAGTAAGACTGGAATCAAATCAAACGACAAACCAAAATAGGAAGGACCATTTTATTATGGTAGTGCCTAGAAAAATTAAACAAATAGAAGGTATATAAAAGAAACTAAATCAGTTATATAAAAACATTAACTTTGAAGAATTGAATTATGGAGAAGTTAAAATTGATGAAAATTCAAACTTTATATTAGATAAAGAAAACG
>JAKDZT010000356.1 GCA_030462125.1 Tetragenococcus sp. | reverse complement strand
AATAAAAAGCAACCAAATAAGAACGTAAGGAAAGATTATAATGATTTGCAGAATGCCATGAAACAAGATATTAATAGATATAATCCTAGTGATGATGTTTTAAAGAAAAGAAAACTGAAAAAAGAAAGAAGAGAACATTTATTAAATGAATTAGAGGGTAAGTATGATTTTGGGGAGGCACCTAAAAAGAAAGTAGTAAAAAATGATCCAACGAAAGTTAAAATTAAAAATAAAAGTATTTCAAATGATAGTAAGGACATAGAAAAGTTTAGAGAATTGAAGAAGTTAAAAGAAAAGATTAGTAAAATTGACGAAGAAGATACAGATATAAACCCAGTAGTACATAATATATTCTCTGTTTACCATACTATCGAGACTGAGAACATGGACGCAGCAGATATGTACAATGTAATGAAAGCATTGCAGTATCAGTTAAAGAAACAAGACAGCCACAAAAAAGAAAAAAAGAGAAGTAATGTTGAGAGTAGTTTTAATAAGCTAGGCGGAATTAAAGAGTATTTAAAATTAAAAAATTATTTAACGGATATTGGAGTGAAAACTTATGAAATCAATTAATATTTTTTACAATGAAATGAAAGACATGAAAGAAAGTATAGCTATGTTAAAAAGAGAAGTAAAAAAGATAGATAAAGAATGGAATAATCTTTTGGTTGAGATAAGGGAAACAGTTTTTAACGCTGCACAAGGAGCCCAATTATACAAGAGAACTCAAGAGTTTTTACAAGAGAGAAGATTATTAAAGATGCAAATGGAAGAATTGAAGAACCAATATATTGTTTTAGGAGGTGATGAGAAACTAAAAGAACTCGAAGAATTTCAGGATATTACAAAAGTTGGAAATAAAAAAGGAATTAAAAGAAGAAAAGCTGATTATTTTAAGAATTTTAGGGAAGATATTAAAGAAGAGGTATCAAATATGTATCATGTAACAAAATAAAAACTAGGAAGTAGACTAACGATGTGGGAGAAAAAGAGAACATGCAACATAAAACGTATAAAAAAGACAAAGAGATAAAGAAAGCAGCGATAGAAATACAAGATAACGTAGAAAAGACAAAAGAAAAAGTAGAAAAAGTAAATAAGGAGTTAAAAAAAGATGGGTAATTTTATTGGAAATGCAGGAGCTATGGTGTTAGGAGTATTAATATTAGTGTTACTAGTAAGTATAATGATTTTTATTCCAGCTATTATATTAAATTATGTGTTGATAGGATTAGGATTAACTGTCAGCTTTTGGGTTAGTGTTGGAATAGTGGGTTTTATATTCTTGATTGCATTAGGTATAAAAAATATTTGAAGACTAGATTAAGTTCTAGTCTTTTTTATGTTGACAGAGTGTTTATTATATGTTATAGTATATATAAGATATTTATTAAGGAGAGATATAAATGGCAGAAAGAATGGTTAAGTGCTATGGAAAAGATTGTGAGGTTGCGAATGTCAAACATCCTTCAAACATAATGACAAAGATCTCGGGGAAAAACTACTGCCCAGAGTGTTACGCAAAAGAAATAGAGAACAGAAGACAAAGAGACAAACTATACAGTTATATATGCGAGGTGTACAAGACTCCTTTTGTTACTCCGTTGATAAAGAAACATATAAATGACTTTATAGCTAACGGATTAACTTATAAAAGAATTTATGCTTTAATTCACTATTGTTACACAATCAAAAAGAATTTCAATATGCCTGACATGAAGTATGGTATAATGACATTGGGTAACTATTACAATGAAATGCTTCAATATTATGCTGAAAAGAAAAGACAAAAGGAAAAGAATAAAGGAAAAATGAA
>JAKDZT010000355.1 GCA_030462125.1 Tetragenococcus sp. | reverse complement strand
TAAATAGACAATCGTACTTGTTCCGCCATAAAAGAACAATATTGTCCCCATAATTCCTAAAAGAATAGAATACTTAAATTGGGGAGTGGTTACCACTAAACCATTCTTTAATATTAAAGTGTAGGCTATGATTAGCAAAATGATAGATGATATAAAGGTAATCAGATAGATCAGTGGATTTATTGTGCCTCTCTCTTCAGTTTTCTTTTCGGCATTTAATAAATCAATAATTCGATAGCGCGATATAATAAGCTTATTAAACAAAATAGCAATTAGAACATAATACTGAAGTATAAAACAGTTTTTGCCATTGCTACTAAAGAAAAAGATAATTTAAATTGAATGATATTTAAATCTAATATTTTGCTAAGAATAATAAATAAGCCTTGAGAAGTAAATAATCCCAAGATTAGACCAGTAATTAAAGCAACTATACCAACGATAACGGTCTCATAAATTAATATTTTAGAGACTTTGTTTTTCCCCATTCCAAGTATCATATAGAGAGCAAACTCTTTTTTTCTTCTCTTGATTAAAAAATTGTTTGCATACAAAATTAAACCGCTTAATATAAAAGCCACAAATACAGATACAATTGAAAGGATTTTATTTAGCGACTCTAGATAATTACTTTCTAAGTAATTGATACTACTAGAATCAAAGGAGTTAAAACTATAAAAAATAGATACTGCAATTGTTAAGGTGAGGAAGTAAATTGTATAATCTTTAAAACTCTTTTTTACATTTTTAAGTGCTATGCTAAAAAGCATCAATATCACCACCAATAAGACTAATCACTTCTAAAATTTGGTTAAAAAATGATTTTCTTGAATCTTGTCCTTTAATCAATTCAGTAAATAATTTCCCATCTTTAATAAAGAGTATACGATCTGCATAACTCGCGGTATATGCATCATGAGTGACCATTAAAATCGTTGCATTTAACTCCCGGTTCAAACTTTCAAACTTTTCTAATAATAAACGTGCAGATTTTGAATCTAAAGCTCCTGTAGGCTCATCAGCGAGGAGCAAAGAAGGGTTTGTCACAATAGCTCTAGCAGCTGCAACTCTTTGTTGTTGTCCTCCAGATAGTTGATAAGGATAACTTCCAAGAGTATCTTCAATTTCTAAAAGTTGAGCTGCTTCTCGAATTTTAGAATCCACTTTGGATGTTTTGGTTCCTTTTATTGTTAGTGATAAAGCAATGTTTTCATAGGCAGTCAACGTATCAAGTAAATTGAAGTCTTGAAAAATAAAACCCAATTCGTTTTGTCGAAATTTCTCTAATTCTTTTGATTTTAAGCGAGTAATATCTCGATCATTAATAAAAATATTGCCCGTTGTCACTGAATCAATCGTTGATATACAATTTAATAGTGTAGTTTTTCCACTTCCACTAGGACCCATAATTCCAACAAAATCTCCTGAGTCAACACTAAAGCTAACATTATCAATTGCTTTAAAAACATTAGCTTTAGTTCCATAATATTTTTCGATATTTTTAATAGTTAATATATTTTTCATTTAAATTCTCCATTTCTGTTCCATATTTATACTATAAAATTAATTACTAAAGATACAGTAAGTAGAAATACAACAATTCTTACTGATATGTGCTCTTCCGACAGTAATTGCATACAAGCCTACCTCCCATGCAATACTTAAGCTTAGTATTTTGACTTCAAAACAAATTGTACTAGCAAATTATACTATCTCATATTTAACTTGCTAACATTAATATTACATTAATGTAATGTTAGGGTGCTTTTGTAAAATCTATGAAAACTAAGTTGGTCTTAACGCCGGAATATTCAAGTCC
>JAKDZT010000354.1 GCA_030462125.1 Tetragenococcus sp. | reverse complement strand
ATAAACGTGAGTGCAGATAAAAGACGTCCCCAGGATAAGCTTCACGACCAGGTGGGCGACGTAATAGCAAGGAGAGTTCACGATAAGCTGCTGCTTGTTTTGATAAGTCATCAAAAACTACAAGCACATCTTTTCCATTGTACATAAATTCTTCGCCTATAGCAGTACCTGCATAAGGTGCAAGATATAATAATGGTGCTGGTTCAGAAGCTCCTGCTGCCAAGACAACGGTATAATCTAACGCCCCATATTGTCTTAATGTTTCTGTTTGGGACCGAACGGTAGAATCCTTTTGTCCAATGGCAACATAGATACAAATCACGTCTTGATCTTTTTGGTTAAGAATCGTATCAATCGCAATTGTGGTCTTTCCAGTTTTCCTGTCGCCAATGACTAATTCCCGTTGTCCACGACCAATTGGAACCAAAGCGTCCACTGCCTTTAATCCAGTTTGCAATGGTTGTGAGACAGATTGTCGATCCATTACACCAGGAGCTGGTCCTTCAACTGGACGCGTTTTTTCTGTTTTTATTTCTCCTTGACCGTCAATGGCCTGACCTAATGGATTTACCACACGGCCAACCATTTCGTCTCCTACGGGGATCTCCATGATACGTCCAGTTCGTTTTACTTTATCGCCTTCGCGAATATCATCAAAATCTCCTAAAATAATAATCCCAACATCGTTGGATTCTAAGTTTTGTGCCATTCCGTAAGAACCATTGGCAAATTCAAGTAGTTCTCCACTCATTGCATTTTCTAAACCATGTGCACGAGCAATTCCGTCACCAATGTAAGTTACTGTGCCGACTTCTTCTACGGCTAGCTTTTCTTGGTAACTATCAATTTGCTCTTTAAGTAAAGCACTGATTTCTTCTGCTTTAATGGCCATTTGCTTCACCTCTGTTTTTTATTTGCTTAATTTTTTCCGCAAATTTTCAATCTGGGTCTTAAGACTGCCGTCAATGACCTGACCGTTTGTTTCCACAAGTATTCCCCCTACAATTGAAGGGTCGACGGTTTCTTGTAAATTTGCCTTTTCATAACCAAATTTTTGCGCAACTTTAATTGCTAGTTTATCTTTTTGCTCTTTTTTTAAAGGGACGGCTGAAGTTACAGAGCCTAAAAGAAGCCCCTTATCATCTTCATATTTTTTTTCATATTCTTCGATAATTAACAATAAGTCATACATACGGCCATATTTAAAAATAACTTCCAAAGCATTATAGACAATCCCCGTAAAATTTTGGACAAGTTGGTCCATAAGGCTTCTTTTCTCTTGTAAATTTAAGCGTCTATCACTTAATATATTTCCTAAATCAGGGAGAGTCTTAAAAATATCACGTAATGACAATAGCTCGTTATAAACGTTATCTTCTTGGCCGTTTTCTGTCGCCAACTCATATATTGCCTTACCATAACGTTTAGCTACTGTATTTTTATCTAGTTTCATCTTCTGAACCTATACTTTCTATAGATTGATTAATTAGTGCTTCATGCGCTTCTTTTGAAAGTTCTTGGTTAATGATTTTTTCTGCAATCTGTACTGAAAGATCGCCCACGTCGCCTTTTACTGAAGATAAGGCGGCTTGACGTTCATTTGAAATATCTTCTTGAGCGTTTTCTTTCATTTGCGAAACTTCTTCTTGCGCATCACTAATAATTTGTTGGCGACTTGACTCTCCAGAGTTTTTAGCGTTTTTTATAATATCTGAAGCCTCGGATTTAGAAGCTTGTAATTGTTCTTGACGCGTTTGTTCTAATTCTTTAGCTTGAGTACGTGATTGTTCTGCTGAATCTAAATCATTGGCGATCTTTTTTTCACGTT
>JAKDZT010000081.1 GCA_030462125.1 Tetragenococcus sp. | reverse complement strand
GTTAGCGATTGCACTAAAGGAGGGTAAAAGTGGCTGATCAAAGAAAAGATGAAATTTTAAATATACTTAGAGAGAAAAAATCAGTTCGTATTTTAGATTTAAGCAAACAGCTTAAAGTTTCAAGAGAAACTGTAAGAAAAGATATTAATGAGATGGAACAAGAAGGTCTGCTAAAAAAAACATACGGAGGTGCGGTCTTTGATGAAGCGAATGTAGAAACGGATTACGAAAGACGGAAGTCGGAAAATCAAGAAGAAAAAGAATTAATTGCTGAAAGAGCTTACCAGTTCATTGAACCCGGAGATACTATTTATTTAGACTATGGTACAAGTACTTATGCTTTAGCCCAAAAACTTGTTGATTTCGAAGATTTGACTGTCGTCACTAATAGTATCCCAATAGTAAATTTGTTAATCCGAACTCCGGGTATTCAGTTAATTATTCTAGGAGGGAATGTGCGAAAGAACGAAGATTCACTTTTTGGGACATTTGGTTTGAATAATGCAAATGAAATTTTTATCGACATTGGTTTTTTTGGCTGTGCAGGTATAAGTCCTAGTTCTGGGCTAACTAACTATCATATGGGAGAAATCGAGATATCAAAGAAAATGATTCATCATAGTAGTACGGTTATTTTACTAGCAGATGAGACAAAATTTGGTAAGTCGGCTTTATATAAAACAGTCGAACTAGAAGATCTAGACATCATTATAACTACAGAAGTTAAGGATGTAGAAGAAGAATATGAGCTTGTGGATCGTAATATTGAACTAATTAGTGTAGAGGAGGACAGTAACAAAGATGATTGAAAAGAGCTATATGTTTAAAACTTCTTTTAAAAGTAAAGAAGAACTATTTAAAGAGGGCACGCTGTACTTGGAAGAAAGGGGGTATGTAACTAACGAATTTGAAGGCGCTTTAAATGAACGAGAAAAGGAGTTTCCCACTGGACTGCCCACTGAACCATCAGTGGCAATACCACACACAGATGGCACTTATGTAAAAAAGAACACGATACTCTGTATATTAAATGATACCAAAATTGCTTTTAATGAGATGGGAGGTGACGAAGAGGATTACGTTTACCCACAAGTATTTTTCTTGTTAGCTCTCAGTGATGGAAAAGAACATTTGGAACAGTTGCAAAATTTGGTAGAAAAGTTACAAAGTGGCAACCTTGTTACTGATTCTTTACAAGCAAATAATACAGAAGAATTTCGAAAAGCAGTAGAAAATTACTTATAAAGGAGAATAAATTATGACAAAAAAAGTAGTTGTAGCATGTGGTGGAGCTATTGCAACATCAACAGTTGCTGCAAATAAAATTAAAGAATTATTGAAAGATAACGGTATTAACGCAGAGGTGAAACAAACTCGTATTTCAGAGTTACCTGCTGAAAAAGAAGGCGCTGATTTAATTGTTACGACGGGAAAAGTGAACAAGGACTATGGCGTTCCTTTGATTCATGGAGTGGCTTTCATTTCAGGTGTAGGTGTAGAAAAAACAGAACAACAAATTTTAGATGTATTAAAAGAAAACTAATTCATACAAGGAGGGCATGTTAATGGCGGTAATTCAGTATATTGTGGATTTAGGTCCAACAGTTATGCTTCCTGTGATAATCTTTATCATTGGTGTTCTTTTAGGGCAAGGGATCGGCAAATCACTTCGCGCAGGGTTAACTGTAGGTATTGGGTTTGTAGGTATTGATTTAGTTATTAGTTTGATGACAGAAAATTTAGGTGATGCAGCAAAAGCAATGGCGGAAAATTATAACCTAGGGCTAGATGTCGTTGATATCGGTTGGCCTGGAACTTCACCTATGGCATGGGGATCTGATATGGGAATAATAGCAATTCCAATTGCCATTGCAGTGAATATTCTAATGTTAATTACTAAAATGACAAAAGTGGTTAACGTAGATATTTGGAATATTTGGCACATTGCTTTTACTGGTGCAATTGTGCAAATTGCTACTGGAAGTTATATTTGGGCGATTGTTGCAATTATTGTTCATTCTGCCGTTATTTATAAGCTAGGTGATATTTTTATACCCGTTACGGATGAATATTTTGCTTTAGAAGGTATAGCAATGCCACACGGCACATCGGCATATATGGGCGTTTTTGCCGCGCCGGTAGACGACTTGATCGATCATATTCCCGGGCTTAATAAAATTAATTTAACACCAGATCGTATTGAACAACGTTTAGGCGTATTTGGTCAACCAACGATTATAGGAGCGATTTTAGGGTTCATTATTGGCTTGTTGGCACAATATTCCATTGGAGATGCGTTAACATTAGCAGTTCAAATGGCTGGTGTAATGGTATTAATGCCAATGGTTGTAAAACTTATTATGGAAGGATTAACGCCCATTTCTGAAGCAGCAAGGAAAATATTGGATAAACATTTTTCAGGCGGAGACTTCCGTATTGGTTTAGATTGTGCCTTAATGTTAGGCGATCCAGCAGTTGTTGCAGGTTCAATGCTTTTTGTCCCTCTGTCCATTTTAATTGCGGTTGTAATGCCAGGAAATCGGATTCTACCTTTTGGTGATTTAGCTACTATCGGTTTTTTCATTGCAATTGCGGTAGGAGTTCATAAGGGGAACATTTTTAGAACGTTATTTTCCGGCACATTGATTATGTCATTTACTCTTTGGATTTCTAACCAAATGGCTTCTTTACAACAAACATTAGGACAAAATGTAGGCTTAAGTAGTCCAGGAGAACAAATTTCTTCACTTGACCAAGCTGGTTCACCGTTAACTTATTTAATGGCAAAAGGGTTTGATTTAGATATTAATGTTGGTTTCTTAGTTATTTTAGTTATTTACTTCTTTGCTTTAATTTATACGTATGTGAAATATAAAAAAGGTAATTTGTATGTAGAACATGACGAAGGCTAGAAAGGTGATTGAAAAGTGAAAGCTTTAGCAGTAACAGACATTGCAAAAATGGAATTACAAGATATAGATGTTCCGGAACCTACCGAGGAGGAAGTTTTAATAAGGGTTGCATATGTAGGAGTATGTGGATCAGATTTACCACGCTATTTTGAAGGCGGAGTGCATCAATACCCACAAATTTTAGGACATGAGTTTTCTGGGATCGTCACTAAAGTAGGAAAAGATGTTAATAATCTTAAAACAGGTGACCGAGTAGCTGTTGCTCCTCTAGTGCCATGTAACCATTGTGAACAGTGTAAGAGTGGACATCCTCAGTTGTGTTTGAACTATAGTTTTATTGGATCACGCAGGCCAGGTGCGATGGCAGAGTATGTTACAGCACCGGCAGAAAACTGTCTACTTGTACCAGAAAACCTTGATTTAAAAATTGCTGCTACCATTGAACCATTAACTGTTGCAATTCATGGGTTAGAACGTGTACAAACTTATGCAGGTGAAAAAGCTTTAGTATTAGGGGCTGGCACGATTGGATTAATGGCAATTTTAGCACTAAAGGCTAGAGGTGTAGGAGAAATTACTGTAGTTGATTTAAATCCACATAAATTAGAAATTGCGGAAAAGCTTGGTGCAGATAAGGTTGTAAATCCACTAAAAGAAGATTTGGACGAATATTTTAAGAAAAATGGATTAGCTAGTTTGGTACTAGAAACAGCAGGCAATCACACCACACAAGTCCAAGCAGTCCAATATGCAGATCGTAAAGCAAGCGTGGTATTTGTTGGTACATGTACCAAACCGGTAGAGTTTGAACCGGAGCAATTTGAATTGATTTTACGTAGAGAATTAGAACTAAAAGGCTCATGGATGTCTTATTCGGCACCTTTTCCAGGATTTGAGTGGACAGCTGCACTTCGTTATCTGGCAACTGGAGAAGTTGATACAACGCCATTAATCACAGGAATATATTCTCTGGAAGACAAAGCATTACCACTTGAAAAAATGCGTGAGAAAGATACTGAAGAAGTGAAAGTATTATATGAAATTGGAGGCGAAGAGATTGAGTGAATCGAAACAAGAAAGGCTGAGGAAAACCTTCAATGGGCAAAACGTAATTGCTGCTTTAGCAATTGACCAACGTGGTGCAATGAAAAAGATGATTAATAAATATAAAAAAGCCGCTTCAGAAGATATTATAGAGTTTAAAAAGTTAGTTGCAAAAGAGCTAACACCCTACACATCTTCTATTTTACTAGACCCCGAATACGGATTACCTGCGACCAAACAGAACGATCCAGCAAGCGGCTTATTATTAGCATACGAAAAAACAGGTTATGATGCAACTATTCCAGGTAGATTGCCAGACACTTTAGATAATTGGTCAGTTCATCGATTAAAAGAGGCTGGAGCAGATGCTTGTAAATTTTTACTTTATTATGATGTTGATGAGGATAAGCAAATAAATGATCAGAAGCATGCTTTTATTGAACGAATTGGTTCTGAATGTGTGGCAGAGGAGATGCCATTTTTCCTTGAGCTAGTTTCATATGACGCCTCAGGTATTGATGAAAAAAGCGCAGAGTATGCCAAGATAAAGCCTCGTAAGGTAAACGAAATGATGAAAGAATTTTCCAATGAGAAGTATCATGTTGATGTATTGAAAGTTGAAGTGCCTGTCAATATGTCTTTTGTAGAAGGCTATTCTGACGATGAAGTTGTTTACACGAAAGAAGAGGCAGCAACTTATTTCGCTGAACAAACTGCTGCAACGCAATTACCATTTATTTTTCTAAGTGGGGGTGTATCAGCCTCACTTTTCCGAGATACTTTGCAGTTTGCCAAAGAGTCTGGTTCAAAATTTAATGGTGTTTTGTGTGGACGAGCAACATGGGCAGATGGGGTTCCTGTTTTTGTTCAACGGGGAAAAGAAGCTGCTATTGAATGGTTGCGAACACAAGGAAGACAAAATATAGACGAACTGAATGAAACGTTAGAAAAAACTGCGACCCCAATTTCATTATAAAAAGTTTAATGTATCTCTACACGTGTAACCCGCTAAGATATCCCAAAAGGGAAATTTTAGCGGGTTTTTATTTATTAAAACTTATGGGTTGTTTGAAAGCTATAAAGTTTCAAATAACACTTTGCAGTTTTTATTGACAAAAGGCAAATGAAAGCGCTATACTTGGAGTGTGGTTATAACCAGTTGAAGGGAAAGAAAATAATGGTAAATTCATCTAATGGTAAGACGTTGTATTACCAACTTGTTGATATATTAAAGGAACAAATTGAAAGTAGTATGATTCCTCATGAAAAACTTCCTTCTGAAAGAGCGTTAGAAAAAAAGTATGGGATCAGTCGAATTACTGTACGTCTTGCTTTGAGTGAATTAGAGACAGAAGGCTATATTTATCGTCAACATGGCAAAGGAACATTTGTATCTGACCTAAGCAAATCCACTGCTGATTTGGCGGGCTCCTATAGCTTTACAGAACAGATGGAAAACTTAGGTAGGCATCCTGAAACCATTGTTTTATCATTCAAACAAATGGAAGCAAAGAAAAAAGTGGCTCGTGCTTTGAATATTCTTTTAGGAGAATCTATCTTTGAATTAAAGCGCTTACGTTCAGCTGATAAAGAACCGTTAATGATTGAAACGTCTTTTTTACCGGTCAAGCCCTTTCTTTCCCTGACAAAAGAACAAATGGAAAATAAACCTTTATATACCATATTCTTAGAAGATTTTGGACAAAAGATTCGCCTAGCTGATGAAGAATTTTATGCCAGCATAGCATCAAATGAAGACGCAGAAATATTAAAAATTGCTGCAGGCGCGCCTGTGTTGCATTTAGTACGTACGACTTACAATATGAAAAATGAGGTGATCGAATATACGTTAAGTGTTGCTAGAGCCGACCAGTTCCATTATAAAATTCGTCACGTACGTAATGACTAAGGAGGAAAAACGATGTTTTCATTATCTGAAGAAGAATTAACTAAAATGGGGGCAGAAATTACTGCTCGTGAAATTAAACAACAACCTGAACTTTGGGAAGAAACGCTGGAAATTCATCAAGCAGCCAAAAATGAGATGAAAGAATTTTTGGAAAAAGTAAAAGAAAGCGCCCATGGTCGTAGAGTACGTGTCGTATTTACAGGCGCTGGTACTTCGCAATATGTCGGCGATACGATCGTTCCTTATCTAAATGCTAATGGCGATAGCAATTCCTATATTTTCCAAAGTATAGGCACCACAGATCTTGTCGCACGTCCTACGGAATATCTTTTTGAGGATGAACCTACACTTTTAGTTTCTTTTGCCAGAAGTGGTAATAGTCCAGAAAGTATTGCAGCGGTTGATGTAGCAAATACTCTCGTTAAAAATATCCATCATTTAACCATTACTTGTGCCTCAGAGGGCACGTTAGCTAAAAGAAGTGAAAAGGAATCAAATAATTTTATGTTATTAACGCCCAAACGAGCAAATGATGATGGTTTTGCGATGACAGGCAGTTTTTCTTGTATGACCTTGAGCGCCTTGTTGATTTTTGATACGAGGGCTATTGCACAAAAATCAAATGACGTCCATACACTCAGTGAGATGGGGCAAGAAGTCATCCAACGCGAAGCAGAAATTCAAGCCATCGTAGAGCGTGACTTTGAGCGGATTGTTTATCTAGGATCAGGTAGCCTTTCCGGGTTAACACGAGAAGCACAATTGAAGATTTTAGAATTGACGGCTGGAAAAATTGCGACCGTATTTGATTCTTCCATGGGTTTTCGCCACGGGCCTAAATCCTTTGTTAATGAAAGAACTTTGGTTTTTGATTTTGTCAACAATGATCCATACACCCGAGATTATGATTTAGATATTTTAGAAGAAGTTAAAGACGATGAAATCGCCTCTGGAGTGTTTGCCATTGGTCAAGCAGGAAAACGTAATTTTTCTGGCGATCAATTTACTTTTTCTGAAAAAACGAAATTACTGCCGGATGGATATTTGGCTTTAGCTGATATTATGGTCGCACAAACAGTCGCTATTTTAACTTCGCTTAAGATAAAAAATACACCCGACACACCATCGCCAAGCGGAACGGTTAACCGTGTTGTAAAGGGCGTAACTATTCATGAATATAAAAAATAAAGGGAAAAGAAGGGAGCCAATCGATGCTGAAACTGTCCAAAGCCAAGAAAGAAAAAATGGATAAATTATCTACCTCTGATGGGATCATCAACGCACTAGCGATTGATCAGCGTGGTGCTTTAAAGAAAATGATTAATGCGCTTGATGGTGAACCCAAAGCCAAAGGAGAAGTGGTCGAAGAATTTAAAGCGTTGGTATCACAAGAATTAACCTCGTATACTTCAGCGATCTTACTAGATCCTGAATATGGGCTAAAAGCAGCGAACATGCGCGATGATCAAGCTGGTTTGCTGCTGGCATATGAAAAAAGCGGCTATGATACGACACAATTAGGGCGTCTACCAGATTTATTAGAAGATTGGTCAGCCTTACGTCTAAAGGCTGAAGGTGCCGATGCAGTGAAATTTTTGCTTTATTATGATATAGACGAGGATCCGCATATTAATCATTTGAAGCATGTCTTTATCGAGCGTTTAGGTAGTGAATGTGCTGCTGAAGAAATTCCATTCTACTTGGAATTACTTTCTTATGACGCACAAAATGCAGATACAGATTCAAAAGAATACGCTGAAGTCAAACCGCATAAAGTCATTGAAATGATGAAAGAATTTTCAAAACCACAATATAAAGCAGACGTGTTGAAAGTTGAAATTCCGGTAGATATGAAATTTGTTGCAGGTTATACGGATGAGGAGGCAATTTATACCAAAGAGGAAGCAAAAGCTTATTTTAAAGCCCAAAGCCAAGCAGCTGAGATACCATTTATTTTCTTAAGTGCTGGAGTATCAACGGAAATGTTTCAAGAATCCCTACGTTTAGCCAAGGAAGCCGGTTCTACTTTTAATGGTGTTCTTTGTGGACGAGCAACCTGGAAAAATGGGGTGACTCCTTTCTTTGAAAAAGGCGAACAGGAAGCTGTGGATTGGTTAAAAACTCAAGGGAAGGAAAATATTGAAACATTGAATCAATTTGAATTTACCCAAAATCTGAAGGGCCTATCCAATAAAAGAAAACCGCGTC
>JAKDZT010000353.1 GCA_030462125.1 Tetragenococcus sp. | reverse complement strand
ATAAACGTGAGTGCAGATAAAAGACGTCCCCAGGATAAGCTTCACGACCAGGTGGACGACGAAGTAGCAAGGACAGTTCACGATAAGCCGCAGCTTGTTTGGATAAGTCATCAAAAACGACAAGTACATCTTTACCGTTATACATAAATTCTTCTCCGATTGCTGTACCTGCATAAGGAGCAAGATATAATAGTGGTGCGGGTTCAGAAGCACCTGCTGCCATAACTACCGTGTAATCCAATGCCCCATATTGTCTTAATGTTTCTGCTTGTGCCCGAACAGTTGAATCTTTTTGTCCGATAGCAATATAAATACAAATAACATCTTGTCCTTTTTGATTAAGGATTGTATCAATAGCGATCGTCGTCTTTCCTGTTTTTCTATCACCAATAACTAATTCCCTTTGTCCACGACCTATAGGAACTAAAGCGTCAACAGCTTTTAGCCCTGTTTGCATCGGTTGTGAAACAGATTGACGATCCATAACGCCCGGAGCAGGACCTTCAACAGGGCGCGTTTTATCTGTTTTTATTTCTCCTTGGCCGTCGATTGCTTGACCTAGTGGGTTCACAACACGTCCAACCATTTCTTCGCCTACAGGAACTTCCATGATGCGTCCTGTTCGTTTGACTCTATCGCCTTCACGAATATCATCGAAGTCCCCTAAAATAATAATCCCAACATCGTTGGATTCTAAGTTTTGTGCCATTCCGTAAGAACCATTGGCAAATTCAAGTAGTTCTCCACTCATTGCATTTTCTAAACCATGTGCACGAGCAATTCCGTCACCAATGTAAGTTACCGTCCCAACTTCTTCTACCGCTAACTTCTCTTGATAATTGGCAATCTGCTCTTTAAGTAAAGCACTGATTTCTTCTGCTTTAATGGCCATTTGCTTCACCTCTGTTTTTTTATTTGCTTAAATTTTTGCGCAAATTTTCAATCTGAGTCTTAAGACTGCCGTCAATGACCCGACCGTTTGTTTCAACAAGTACGCCCCCTACAATTGAGGGGTCTACACTTTCCTGTAAATTTGCCTTTTCATAACCAAATTTTTGTGCAACTTTAGTTGCTAATTTATCTTTTTGCTCTTGTTTTAAAGGGATGGCGGTAGTTACAGAACCTAAAAGAAGTCCTTTATCATCATCATACCTTTTTTCATACTCATCGATAATTAACAATAAGTCGTACATACGGCCATATTTAAAAATAACTTCCAAAGCATTATAGACAATTCCCGTAAAATTTTGGACAAGCTCATCCATAAGTGTCCTTTTTTCCTGTAAGTTTAAACGTCTATCACTTAACATATTTCCCAAATCAGGAAGGTCTTCAAAAATTTCACGTAATGACAATAGCTCATTATAAACGTCTTCAGCTTGGTCTTTTTCAGTCGCCAACTCATATAATGCCTTACTGTAACGTTTAGCTACTGTATTCTTATCTAGTTTCATCTTCTGAACCTATACTTTCAATAGATTGATTAATGAGAGCTTCATGCGCTTCTTTTGAAAGTTCTTGGTTAATAATTTTTTCCGCAATTTGCACTGAAAGATCCCCAACTTCTCCTTTAACCGAAGATAAAGCTGCTTGTCGCTCAGTCGAAATATCTTCTTGAGCATTTTCTTTCATTTGCGAAACTTCTTTTTGCGCATCGCTAATAATTTGTTGGCGACTTGATTCTCCAGAGCTTTTAGCGTTTTTTATAATATCTGAAGCTTCAGACTTAGACGTTTGCAATTGTTCTTGCCGCGTTTGTTCTAATTCTTGAGCCTGAGTACGTGATTGTTCTGCTGAATCTAAATCATTGGCGATCTTTTTTTCACGTT
>JAKDZT010000352.1 GCA_030462125.1 Tetragenococcus sp. | reverse complement strand
CAAAGTATCAGAATGGGACTTTTGTACTCAGTATTGAAACTTTGCAACAGAACCGACTTTTTTATGTAGATTTAAGATGACAAATAAGCCTGAATAATTCATAGTACCTTGTCAGAACAGGCATTTATCCCGCTTTGATAAGGTTTATCACTCTATTCCTTCTTCACCCGTTGGGTGAAGAAAAAAATATACAAAAAGAGCACACTCTATGTTATTGTAAAGTCAACCAAAACAACAAAAACAAGAGCTGTGCTCAATGTCAACTTTACAAGAAAAGCAACTACAATTCAATCCCCATTTGGTTATGTCAAACGATGGCGGTCAATTATCCAATGATTCCGGTCTCCTTTTACTCTTTAAATTTTTTCATAAGATCAAGTTCAAAGAGCTGGTTAACGAGTTATTGATTATTGACGATTCAAGAAACTATTGTACACATGACTATATTGATTTATTTATGCAGGTTCTTGTGCAGTTAATAGCCAGTTACTCAACGGATTCTTCAGCCAACTGGCTACGTCACGATCCAGTTTTTCAGCAGGTGCTAAATAAAACGACCTTAGGTTCACAGTCGATGGTTTCTCGTTTTATTCATCAACTGTCGGAGGAGAATAACGTTCAACTTCAATCAATTGCCAAGGCATTGACCACTATCTATATCGGCCAAAAAAATACACAGCATATGATCATTGACGTGGATTCTACTCACTCAGACACCTTCGGAAAACAAGAACAGACTGATTTCAATACTCACTACGGAACAACGGGTTATCATCCCTTAGTGGCTTTTGATGGACTGACTGGTCTGTTTCTGGGTGCCGAACTTCGTCCGGGCAATGTATACACGTCTAACAATGCAGAAGTCTTTTTAGCAGACATCATCTCTCAACACAAACAGCACTCATGTGATATGTTTTTAACTGTCCGAGGGGACAGTGGCTTTGCCAAACCTGAGATCTATGAGTTATGCGAGCAAGAAAAAGTGAAGTATATTATTCGTTTAAAAGTCAATGCACGACTGAAGAACATGGCTCAACAAAAGGTCCTTTACGGACCAGATACAGACTTTACACATAAAGAATCACAGTATTTCAAGATTGATTATCAAGCTAAATCTTGGGAAACGGTTCGTAAAGTAGCTGTAAAGGCCACTCGAGAAGCTGGCGAACTCTTATTTACGACGTTTGAGTTTATCGTATCAAATTTCGTTGATATACCTGCCCAAACAGTGTACAAGCTCTACCAAAAGAGAGGGACAATGGAAAATTATATTAAAGAAATCAAACATGGTTTTTCCTTCGACAAGACCGATAGTTCAACGTTTCTTGCGAATCAGGCTCGCATGATGATGAGTTGTATTGCCTATACAGTCATTCATTTGATGAAAGAGCTAACATTCCCAGATAAAGAGAAAAAATCAACGGTGGCGACTATTCGGTTTAAAGTTTTCCACATTGCTGGAAGGCTGACACGACATGCGCGTAAAATAAAAGTCCGCTTGTCCACAGGTTACGTTTTCTCTTCACTGTTCTGGACAATATTGGAGAATATTCAACAGCTGGTTCTGTTGCATTAGCTACTCCAGAAGATCATATTAATTTTTTGACGATTGTAAGACCAAGGGGTCTTTATACTCTTTTTTCCATCTTTTTGTTTTCGATCTAATCGAGAAGGATATAAAGTGGCATGATAGACAGTTAATACTTAAAAATGTCTAAAAAAGCAGTGAGTTTAATAGAAATAGTTATCCACATTTAGAGGTATGAATAATTCAGGTCTAGATTTTGATCTTTAATTTTGATATCTTTGTATTGAAGCATTTGTTTTCTC
>JAKDZT010000351.1 GCA_030462125.1 Tetragenococcus sp. | reverse complement strand
CCCCGCCGGTTCCCATATCTAGCAGTTGATCTGTTTCTTTTAAATACTGCCTTACTATTTCTAAATAATCCCAAGGTAGTGTGTCCATTTCCCATCTACCACTATCATCTAAATAAGAAAAATTCCAACCTTCTAAGGCAATGTCATTAACTTAAGCGTGTTGACAAAATAAAATCCAAAACAAACACAAGCTATCACTGTGTTTTGTTTTGGATTTTTTAATTTTTGTAAAAAAGAACGACTTAAATACACCAGCTAAAGACAAAAAGCCTTCTGTTCAGTAAGTATAACGATAAGAGCGTCTCGATTTGTTTTTACTTTCTTGTCGCCTGGCCTTTCTATCGGGTCGAATGGGGACAAGGTACGCTGTTAATAAGTTCTCCATTTGTATGATACTTTCTTCTCGTTTTTCATAGGTTTCCCCCATGATTGATTGGATGAAATAGGTTTTGATAATGCCAATTGAAATACTAATATTTCGTTTCATTTCGTATTTATAGCGCTCTTGAGGGATCGCCTTGGATTCATTTACCTCCATAATATGAAGCATCGTTAGATTGTATAACCACACACAACAATAGATGTCTTGAAAAATCAGCCGTTCTCGAAATCCACTAAATTCTTCTAGCTTCATACGATTTTTCAACACATTATAGACTGTTTCAATCTCCCACCGCAAACGATAGATTTCCCGCAGCCCTTCTAAAGAACATTCTTCTTGTGTAAGGTTGGTCAATAGTACCTCATTGTACCATTCGTTCGTATCCTTTCGTAGAATAGGAATCTTCACAAAACGTAAGCGATACGAGGTATTCATCAACTTTGTTCGGAAGCGCTGATCTTTCCGATAGTAGTTGGTTTGTTTCCTGTCAAAAGTCATATCAAACATTTGATCCTCACCGGAAGATAACTGTTGGGAATAACGTTTTAAGTTGCGCTTGTCCATTCTTAAGACAAACTTCTGTTTATTTTCTATTAATTGATCCACGAGTCGCATGGAAAAATAGCCACGATCAAATGTGGTAATGGTAGGATATCTCATCATTTCTTTTAACTCATCTATATGTTTGGCGGCAAATGTTCGTTCGCTAGAAGCGTACGCACCGACGCACGTATCAATGACTAACTTATTGATGCAATCATAAAGTACTGACACTCTTGCCATCACAGGACTATTCTCTAGAGCATCGTTAGTTACGCCATATTTCTCCATATTTTCTGATGAAGAAGGTAACGTAAGTGTGGAACCGTCAATAGCGGTTAGAATATACCCATTGAATTTTACTAAAGAGCTCGCACGGTTTTCATAAATCATCGATAGATAATCTTTCATCATCAATTGGATGGCCTTAGGATTATAATTCATACGTGCTTTGTAGAACCCAACGGTTGAAATATCCAAAGGTGTTTCTAATTCGCGATAAAAATTTAAAAGTTCAGAAAATTGGGTGCGGCCTTTTTGCGCAAACATTTGAAGCATCAGTTGATACGGCGTAATTTTCCTTCTCCGAGTAAATGCTTGGGGGTTTCCTTCGCGAATGTCTTCTAAATAAATTGACTGAGCTTCCTGTACGTAGTCTTGAAATTCCAATAAGGTAGCTCGCATTTTTAAGGACTCCTTTCACTGTTCTCTCTACACTTTAAGTATAGACGAAGGAGTGCAATAGAAAAAGCAAGAACCCAACATTTCATGGATTCTTGCTTTTTCTATTGTCAACACGCTTAAGTTAATGACATTGCCTTCTAAGGAGCGCTCTGCTTCTTGTTTCCAATAATGGTTCTGTTGCAAAGTTTTAAATCTACTATCAGATAAGGTAGAATAATAGAAAAA
>JAKDZT010000080.1 GCA_030462125.1 Tetragenococcus sp. | reverse complement strand
TTCCAACGACGAATAACTGTCTCAATCGCTGCATCCATACTTTTGCTGGTCCCAAGGTCTTCTTCATCAGCAAAACTTTGAAATTCTTTGGCGCCATATTGAAGTACTTCACCAATCTGTTTTTTACCAATAGATAACTCGGTTACCGGATAAGTTTGTCCATTGATATTACGCGTTGTCTCTTCACTACGTACTTCAATTTCTTTGTTTTTCTTCAAGCATCTCACCTCGAATTTCATTTTATCATATTTTTTTACTAAGACTAGCCTAAATCCAAAAAATTTAGCTCGTTACTTTATTTTATAGCTTGGTTAGTCAAATCCTTTACGATAAAAAGACCCAAACATAATACTTGAGGGCCAAATGTCTCTATACATTTTAATGACTTTTATAACTATATAACGGCTTTTCTTTATCCACCTTGTTTTTTCTTAAGGAAAATTTTCGGGGGACATAATCAATTCCGCCTTTTGCAAAAGGATTGCAACGTAAAACTCGTGCAATGCCCATTAATAATCCTTTAAACCCACCATGGACTTTTAAAGCTTCAAGTGTATAACTCGAACAAGTAGGATAATAACGACAACTCGGTGGCAATACTGGCGAAATAAACCGTTGATACCCCCTAATCAGGGCAATAAAAACTTTTTGCATAACCGATAAGCTCCTTTTGGAAAAAAGAAACAAAAGAGAGGGGCTGCCCCTCTCTTAAAATTGAATAAATTCAAAAATATGTTGCCATAGTGCCCGGCTGAATACTTGTGTTGGCGATCCGTCACCGATCACACCATAGCCAATCATTAAACCAATGAAAAATAAAAACATGGCTAATACAATAACAGATAAAATTTTTATTAATGAAATTAATACATCACGACTTAAATGCATCATGACCTCCAATTTTTATACATGAACTTCTTCTTTTACTGTATCATCGGACACTCGTTCGATATGAGCGCCTAATTTTTGTAGCTTTTCATGAAATTGGTAATAACCACGATCAAGGTATTTTAAATTACGAACACGTGTAATTCCATCAGCTTTTAGCCCGGCTAAAACCAATGCAGCAGCAGCTCGTAAATCCGTTGCATAGACTAACGCTCCTTGAAGAGCGTCATTTCCTTGCATAATCGCTACATTACCATCAATCTTCATATGAGCATTCATTTTTCGCATTTCTTCTAAATGTTGGAACCGATTTTCAAATACTGTTTCCGTAGTAACACTGGTTCCATTTGCCAATAATTGTAACACGCTTGTTTGAGCTTGCATATCTGTCGGAAAACCTGGGTGTGGAAGTGTCTTTACATCCGTAGGTTGCAGTTGAGTAGGGCCCTTTATTTGAATACCTTCTTCTGTTTCTGTCACTTGGGCGCCCATTTCTTTTAATTTAGATAGTAATGGACGATTATGCTCAGCAATCGCATCTTTGATAAAAAGATCATTTCCAGGCATTGCGCCGGCTACCATAAAGGTTCCTGCTTCAATCCGATCTTGTACAATGGCATGTTGGACTGCATGCAAATGCTCCACGCCTTCAATGCGCATTGTTTCTGTACCAGCACCATGAATTTTTGCGCCCATTTTATTCAATACATTTGCCAAATCAACAATTTCAGGCTCTCTTGCCACATTATCCAACGTGGTTGTTCCTTTAGCTTTAACAGCTGCCATCATAATATTTTGTGTGGCTCCCACACTTGGGAAATCAAGATAAATACTATTACCTTCTAATTGATCAGCAACTGCTTCAATATAACCATTCTTTTGGTTGATCGTTGCACCAAGAGCTTGGAATCCCTTTAAATGCAAGTCAATTGGACGTTTACCAATCGCACAACCCCCTGGCATTGCCACTTTCGCATGCCCGTTTCGTGCTAATAATGGACCTAAAACAACAATTGAAGCACGCATTTTACTAACATATTCATAAGGTGCTTCAACTTCCAAAGGGTAAGAAGCATCAATGGTTATTTCTTTTTTATCTAAATCAAAATCAACGTTGGCATTCAAATGATGAATGACTTCTTTCATTGTAAATACATCAGAAAGAATCGGAACACTGCTCAACCTTGTTGTCCCATCTTCTGCTAATAAACTAGCAGCTAAAATCGGCAAGACGGCATTTTTTGCTCCTTCAATTTCTACAGTTCCTTTTAATGGATTATCCCCATAAACGATAATCTCTTCCATACTGTTCCCTCCAAATAAAACGCGTTACTTTTTTGCCAAAATTCTTTTAAAGTATACCACATTCGAATTTGATAATATAGTGAATTGCTTATTAAAGAAATGTTAAGAATAAGTTTTTGCTCAATGTAATAATTTCTAAGAAAAAACTACTTGCTATAAACCCAATCACAATGGATAAAAGTGTTATTATCATTCTAATTTGTGTGGTATGAAGAGATTTAAAAAAGGCTTCAATACGTAAAGCACCTAATGACCAAAATGCTAAATAAATAAAAGCAAAATGGCTGATTAAACGAATAAGTGCATCAATTCCAAATACTTGCATAAAAATAACCTCACTTATTAAATCTCATTACAATCATTACAATTATGTTAACATAAAAACGAAAAAGAAAAAATAATCTTACTTTAAAAGTAACTAAGCTTAAAAAAAGAACAGTTAGAAATTTTCCAACTGCTCAGTTTCCTTATCTATGTTGTGAAACGTTAATACGGTTGAGCGCGCGATGAAGGGCTACTTCAGCACGACTTAATTCATCAACATCAGACGATTGTTTTGCTCTTTCAATTGATTCTTGCGCTCTTTGTTTGGCTCTTTGAGCACGTGTTACATCGATATCACGTGCTCTTTCTGCACTATCGGCAACAATGGTTACAACATTATCACGAACTTCGATAACACCGCCATTAACAGCCACCCAATTTGTGTGATCTTCGGAGTCGATTCGTTTAACTCGTACCTCTTCGATATCTAAAGGCGCAATAATGGGCGCATGATCTACTAAAATTCCAAGTTCGCCATCTGTTGTTACAGCAACTACCTTTTCTGCATGATGATCAAAAACCAAACCATTAGGCGTTACAACATTGACCGTTAAATATTGCTCCATATACAAGGCACCTCTTTCTAGCTACCCGTTTTTTCTGCTTTTTCAACGGCTTCTTCAATCCTACCAACACTTCTGAAAGCTTCTTCAGGTAAATCATCATGATCACCATTTAAGATTTCTTTGAAGCCTTTCACCGTTTCTTCTACAGGAACATAGGACCCTGGTTGACCAGTAAATTGTTCAGCTACATTGAAATTTTGTGACAAGAAATTTTGAATCTTACGTGCACGAGAGACCAATGTTTTTTCATCATCTGATAACTCATCCATCCCTAAAATGGCAATAATATCTTGTAGCTCATGATAACGTTGCATTGTACGTTGTACTTGAGTGGCGACGTTATAATGTTCTTGGCCTACGATTTCAGGAGCTAAAGCACTTGAAGTGGAAGCCAACGGATCCACTGCCGGATAAATTCCTTGCTCAGTTAATTTACGATCTAAGTTCGTCGTAGCATCTAAGTGAGCAAAAGCCGTTGCTGGAGCGGGATCACTATAGTCATCGGCAGGTACATAAATCGCTTGGATCGATGTAATTGAGCCTTTTTGAGTGGATGTGATACGCTCTTGCAATTGTCCCATTTCGGTTGCTAACGTTGGTTGATAACCAACAGCAGAAGGCATCCGGCCTAATAAAGCAGAAACTTCAGTACCCGCTTGTGTAAACCGGAAAATGTTATCAATAAACAATAGCACATCTTGTTCTTCTACATCACGGAAATACTCAGCAAGTGTCAAACCTGTCAATGCGACACGCATACGAGCACCTGGTGGTTCATTCATTTGTCCAAACACCATCGCTGTTTTTTCAATAACACCTGACTCTTGCATTTCATTATATAGGTCATTTCCTTCACGAGTACGTTCACCAACCCCGGTAAAAACTGAAATGCCCCCATGTTCTTGAGCGACATTATGGATTAATTCTTGAATTAGTACGGTTTTACCGACACCGGCGCCCCCAAATAGGCCAACTTTCCCACCTCTTAAATAAGGAGCTAGTAAGTCGATGACTTTAATCCCGGTTTCCAATATTTCAGAACTGGTACTCAATTTATCAAAAGTGGGAGCTTTTTTATGAATACCGCTTTTTTCAGCGTCTTCAGGAAAAGGTTCTTTTTTATCAATCGTTTCCCCTAAGACATTAAAGACACGTCCTAACGTTTCTTTTCCTACCGGAACAGAAATTGATGCTTGTGTATCCACAACTTCCATTCCACGTTGCAAACCATCAGTAGATTCCATAGCAATCGTACGAATCATACCATCACCAAGTCCTAAAGTAGCTTCCAATACAACACGTGTCTTATTTTCATCTTTTTTATATACAACTAAGGCATTATTGATGTCTGGTAAAGTTTCTTCTAACGAGAATTCTACGTCAACTACCGGACCGATGACTTGAACGATCTTACCTGAACTCATTCTTCTTCCTCCATTCATCCACGAAATCATTCTAAAGCAGCTGCGCCACCAACGATTTCTGTAATTTCTTGGGTAATAGCCCCTTGACGAGCACGATTGTATGAAGTCGTCAAATCATTAATAATATTGTTTGCATTATCTGAAGCCGTCTGCATCGCAGTCATCCCTGCCGCATGTTCTGCTGTTTTAGCATCAACAATAGCGCCATAGATTAGGCTTTCAGCATATTGTGGCAATAATTCTTCTAAAATTTCTTCTTCTGAGGGCTCAAAAATATACTCCTGCTCATATTCCGTTGCTTCACCAGTATCTAAATCTGAAATAGGTAACATCTTTTCTACTCGAAATTGGCTTGTCAACGAATTTACATGGTGGTTGTAACAAACATACAACTCATCAAAAACTTCATTTTGAAACATTGTAGTGGTTAAATTAACAATTTTTCTGACTTCTTCAAAACTTGGTTGGTCTGATAAGTTACGTAGCTCATACGCTATATCAATCCCTCTTGTTTTAAAAAAGTCCGCCCCTGTGCCGCCAATGGTAATCATCACATATTCATTTGAAGAATCATGATCTTCTTCTAGCATCGTCATCATTTGCTTCAAGATAGAACTATTATAATTTCCTACAAGCCCTCCATCAGAAGTAATGACAATATAAGCCGTCCTCTTTACTGGTCGGCGCACCAACATAGGATTTAATTGTTTTAATTTTTCAGCAGCATTCACATCCGATAATTGGCCAGCTATAATGTGAGTAACGATCTCACGAATTTTACTGGCATACGTTTGAAATTGCTGGGAATTGGTTTCTGACTTCGTTAATTTAGAAGCCGAAACCATCTGCATCGCTTTGGTTATTTGCCCTGTCTTTTTGGTAGAAGCAATGCGATCTCTAATTTCATTTAAAGAAGCAGCCATAGATCTTCACCTCTTTTATTTATTACAATGATTGTACACTATCTCTTAATGAACCATTTTGTATTTCATCCATAAACGTTTGTCTAAACTCTTTAATAGGTTCGTCTATCTTTTCTTCGGCAGGAAGATCTTCCGTCTGATTAATTTCATTAAGAACCTCTGGATGATTAGCGTCCACGTAATCAAATAATTCATGTTCAAAATTTAAAAGTTGATTTACCGGGATACTATCAAGAAAACCATGGGTTAATGCATACAAAATTAACACTTGTTTAGCCATCGGTAAGGGCTCATGCAACCCTTGTTTTAAAATTTCCACAGTCCGACGTCCACGGTTAAGTTTGGCTTGTGTGGCTTGGTCTAAGTCAGATCCAAATTGGGTAAATGCTTCAAGTTCACGGAAACTTGCTAAATCGACACGCAAAGTACCCGAAACTTTTTTCATTGCTTTTGTTTGTGCAGAACCACCAACACGTGAAACTGACAACCCAGCATCAATTGATGGACGTACCCCAGAATAGAATAAATCACTTTCTAGAAAGATTTGTCCATCCGTAATTGAAATCACATTGGTCGGGATATAAGCAGAGATATCTCCAGCTTGAGTCTCAACAAAAGGCAATGCTGTTAACGAACCAGCACCAAGTTCATCACTTAATTTTGCTGCGCGTTCTAATAAACGAGAATGCAAGTAAAATACATCTCCTGGATAAGCTTCACGGCCAGGTGGACGACGTAATAGTAAGGAAAGTTCACGATAAGCGGCCGCTTGTTTTGACAAATCATCAAATACAACAAGTACATCTTTTCCTTGGTACATGAACTCTTCGCCCATTGCTGTTCCCGCATAAGGTGCAATATATAATAATGGCGCTGGTTCAGAAGCACCTGCTGCCATAACGATCGTATAATCTAGCGCACCATATTGTCTTAATGTTTCTGTTTGAGCTCGGACAGTGGAATCTTTTTGTCCGATCGCTACATAAATACAGATAACATCTTGTCCTTTTTGGTTAAGGATTGTATCAATTGCAATCGTCGTTTTCCCTGTTTTCCTATCACCAATCACTAACTCCCGTTGGCCACGACCAATAGGAACTAAAGCATCCACTGCTTTTAATCCTGTTTGCAATGGTTGTGAAACGGATTGGCGATCCATTACTCCCGGAGCTGCTCCTTCAACTGGACGCATTTTATCCGTTTGTATTTCCCCTTGTCCATCAATTGCTTGACCTAATGGGTTTACTACACGTCCAACCATTTCTTCTCCTACAGGAACTTCCATGATACGTCCTGTTCGTTTGACCCGATCGCCTTCACGAATATCATCAAAATCTCCTAGAATAATAATTCCAACATCATTGGACTCTAAATTTTGTGCCATTCCGTAAGAACCATTGGAAAATTCAAGTAGTTCTCCGCTCATTGCATTTTCTAAACCATGTGCTCTTGCAATCCCGTCACCGATATAAGTCACTGTACCGACTTCTTCTACCGATAACTTTTCTTGGTAATTGTCAATTTGTTCTTTGAGTAAAGCACTGATTTCTTCTGCTTTAATGGCCATTTGCTTCACCTCTATTTTTATTTGCTCAATTTTGTTCGCAAATTTTCAATCTGAGTCTTAATACTACCGTCAATGACTCGATCATTCGTTTCAACAACGATGCCTCCTACAATGGACGGATCGACCGTTTCTTGCAAATTTGCCCTTTGATAACCGAATTTTTGAGCGACATTTGTTGCCAATTTGGCTTTTTGATCTTCTTTTAGAGGAATAGCTGTAGTCACTGTTCCTAAAAGAAGCCCTTTATCATCATCATATCTCTTTTCATATTCAGCAATAATCAACGATAAGTCGTACATACGACCATATTGAAAAATAACTTCCAGACCATTATGAACAATACCTGTAAAATTTTTGACAAGTTCATCCATAATGTTTCTTTTTTCTCGCAAATCTAAGCGTTTATCACTTAATATATTTCCTAAATCAGGAAGCTCATTTAAAATTTCACGCAATGACAACAGCTCTTGATAAACGTCCTCAGTCTGACCCTTTTCTATCGCCAACTCATATAAGGCCTTACCGTAACGTTTTGCTACTGTATTTTTATCTAGTTTCATCTTCTGAACCCAGACTTTCAATTGTTTGATTAATCAATGCTTCATGCGCTTCTGTAGAAAGTTCTTGTTTAATGATTTTTTCTGCGATTTCTACTGAAAGATCGCCCACTTCACCTTTAACCGATGATAACGCAGCTTGACGTTGGGCCGTGATGTCTTCTTGAGCATTTTCTTTCATTTGAGATACTTCTTCTTGCGCATCACTAATCATTTGTTGGCGATTTGTTTCTCCAGAGCTTTTAGCATTTTTTATAATATCTGAAGCTTCTGATTTAGAAGCTGACAACTGTTCTTGCCGGCTCTTTTCTAATTCTTTGGCTTGTTCGCGTGATTGTTGGGCTGAATCTAAATCATTGGCGATCTTTTTTTCCCGCTTATTCATCATATCAGCAATCGCATTCCAGGCAAATTTTTTCAAAAGCGCCAGTAGTAAAACAAACGATCCGGTCACAACAACAATACTTGAAACCGTGGTGTTTTGTACATCTGCAACTGATAAAACCAATTGATTTAGCATAGCTTGTAACT
>JAKDZT010000011.1 GCA_030462125.1 Tetragenococcus sp. | reverse complement strand
CATATATCAATTCATAGGAACATGGTAGAATAGAGGCATATTGTCTAAAATAAGTAGAATAATTTTTGATATTGGAGTGTAAATAATGGATAAAGCACTATTGCGACAAAAAGCAAAGGCAAGATTAGAGGATTTAACGAAGCATCCAGATAAAAAACAAAAAAAAGAACAACAAATTACCACATTACTGTTTCATTCTCAATTATGGAAAAATGCCAAAACAATAGGAATGGTTCGTTCACAGACGTTTGAATTTAACACACAACCTATACTAAATAAAGCATTAGATCAGGGAAAAAAAGTGGTGGTACCAAAAACTCTACCCGGCCGACAATTAGGCTTTTATGAAGTGGACGAAAATACCGATTATCAATTGTCTGATTTTGGCATTGAAGAACCTGCCAGTGATTTAGATGTAGCTAAAAATGAGATTGATCTGTTGTTAGTTCCGGGGTTGATTTTTTCTAAAAAAGGATATCGTATTGGTTTTGGTAAAGGCTACTATGATCGCTTTTTACAAGATTTTTCCGGTAAAACATGTGGGCTCGTGTTTGCCGAACAATTAAATGACGATTGGCAAGCAGAAGAGTTTGACCAGCCCGTTATGCGGATCTACACGGATACGCTGGAAGGGAGTTCTAGCTATGAACAATAACCAACTTCGTCGTTGGCTGAATCAACCGATCATTACCTATTTATTTTTAGGGCTACAAGTTCTGGTTTTTTTAATTGCTTACCTTTTCCCTGGCGTGATTGAATCTCAAGGGGCGATGTTTGGTCCATTCGTTGTCTATTATTCGCAATATTGGCGTTTTATTACGCCCATATTTATCCATTATGGACTGATGCATTTTGCTGTAAACTCTATCGTGCTGTATTTTATGGGTGAACGATTAGAAGCGATGTATGGACATGTACGTTACTTTTTCATTTATTTATTAAGTGGCGCTGCGGGTAACTTGTTGAGTTTTGCTTTTAATGATCCAGGCGTACAGTCTGCTGGCTCTAGTACGGCACTATTTGGCTTATTTGGCGCATTTGTGGTATTGGGGATCCATTATAAAAATAATTATGCGATCCAGGTATTGGTACGACAGTTTACTTTATTTATTGGAATTAGCTTGCTTTTTAACTTGTTAGATAGTTCGGTAGACATTTGGGGCCACATCGGAGGCTTACTTGGTGGGGTCCTTTTAGGAAATCTGTTTGGGTTACCACAACGTTTACGTGATTATTCCATTCATATTCGCATTATCTCTGGCATTGCCTTTGTATTTTTGGTGGGATTTTGTGTGATCTATGGTTTTAAAAAATATCAATTATTAGTATAATATTTAGGAAGTGTGTATATGGATAGTCTATATGACGTGCAACAATTGTTAAAACGTTTTGGCATATTTGTATATGTAGGAAAAAGGCTCTATGATATTGAGCTAATGAGTATTGAGCTGAAAAAGATTTTTGAAGCTCACTTAATTGATCAAGAAACTTATTTAAAAGCTAGGAATGTCTTAATACGAGAACATCGTATTGAAGAGAGCAGGGAGGATCAGTAAATGGCTGAAGAGAAAATTATGGGAATTGATTTAGGAGGGACAACCACTAAATTTGCTATTTTGACAACACAAGGTGAAATCCAACAAAAGTGGAGTATTAAAACAAACATTTTAGACAAAGGTTCGCACATTGTGCCAGATATCGTGGAATCAATTAATCATCACTTGAACTTATATAATATGCAAGCAACTGATTTTATTGGGATTGGTATGGGAACGCCTGGTAGTGTAGACCGCCAAAAAGGGACTGTCATTGGTGCCTATAATTTAAACTGGAAAACGACCCAACCAGTAAAAGAACAGATTGAAAAAGGAACAGGGATCCCTTTTACCTTGGACAATGACGCTAATGTTGCTGCTTTAGGCGAGCGCTGGAAAGGCGCAGGTGATAATGAGCCAGATGTCGTGTTTATAACATTAGGAACTGGTGTTGGCGGTGGCATTGTGATGGAAGGGGATCTTTTACATGGCGTTGCTGGTTGTGCCGGTGAGATTGGTCATATTACAGTAGATCCCAATGGTTTTGACTGTACTTGTGGCAAAAAAGGGTGCTTAGAAACGGTTGCCAGTGCTACTGGAATTGTACAAGTGGCACGTAAGTTAGCAGAAGAGTATGCGGGCGCTTCTGAGTTACAACAACACTTAGATAATGGAGAAGAGATTACGAGTAAAGATGTCTTTGAACTAGCTGAAAAAGAAGATCCCTTTGCAATGATGGTGGTAGATCATATTTGCTATTACTTAGGTTTAGCATGTGGTAATATCGGAAATCTTTTGAATCCATCCTCACTGATACTAGGCGGCGGCGTTTCGGCGGCAGGAGAATTCTTGCGTACAAAAGTTATAAATTATTTTAAACAATTCACTTTCCCGCAAGTAAGAGAAAGTACCAAGATCAAATTAGCACAACTAGGTAACGATGCTGGGATTATTGGTGCAGCTTCGTTAGCATTGAAATTACAAGATTAGAAAGACAAGGTGACCGTATCATGAATTTTTTGCAAATTTTGACACTTATTTTAGCAGCTATTTTAGTTGTTATGGGAATTAATTGGTTATATTTTTATATTCAAGGACGGCGTTCAGCTACCATTATTGACCAAGAAACATTTCGCCAAGGAATGAGAAAAGCACAAGTTATTGATGTTCGTGAAAAAAAAGAATTTGATGGGAGTCATATTCTAGGCGCTAGAAATATCCCTTATACTTTATTGAATAATTCGATGGCTTCGATTCGTAAAGATCAACCGGTTTATTTGTATGATACAGGAAAAACATTGAGCGTACGTGCTGCAAATAAATTACGCAAAAATGGCTATCAAGATATTTATATCTTAAAAGAAGGCTTTAATGGTTGGCAAGGAAAGAAAAAATCTAAAAAAACAGTATAAAAAAACAAGATCCTATCTGTAGCGACCACTTAGAAGTTAGCCTAAAAATCTAATTCTATGGGGTCAGTACAGCGGGTCTTGTTTTTATTTTTTATCTAGCGAAACTTTTGCGGCGCGCTTTTTTGCGGTTTTCATCGATTTGTGCTTCTCTTTCTTCAACTGGCTCGATGACTTGCTTTTTGACAGTTTGTACTAAGCAGGCTGTGGCGGCCGTAGTCGCTAAAGAACCTACGATAAAGCCAAAAGTAAATTTTTTCATTTCCCTTCACCTCATTTATTAAACTTATCTTCATTATGAACGAAATAAGTGGATTTGAAAAGCAATATACTTAGATTTATGCAAGAAACTTTTTGAGAAAGTGTGTAAAATCCTTTATAGTAGAAGTACAAAACGAAGGAGAAGATAATATGACAGTTTTAGTATTAGGCGGCGCAGGTTATATCGGCTCACACGCCGTTGACCAATTAATTAATCAAGAGTATCAGGTGGCGGTAATAGATAATCTATTAACTGGACATCAAGAAGCTATTCATTCTAAGGCTCGTTTTTATCAGGGTGATATACGTGACAAAGAATTTGTTCGTTCTGTATTTGCCCAAGAATCGATTGAAGGCGTTATTCATTTTGCAGCGAGCTCCATTGTGGGTGAATCTGTTGAAGATCCACTCAAGTACTTTAATAATAATGTCTCAGGCACCGAGATTGTATTAGAAGTGATGCATGAATTTGAAGTGAAATCAATTGTCTTTTCTTCAACGGCCGCAACTTATGGCGAACCAGAAGACAATCCAATTACTGAAATGACACCCACAAATCCGAAAAATCCTTATGGCGAAAGTAAACTGATGATGGAAAAAATGATGCGCTGGTGTGATGAGGCTTATGGGATCAAGTTTGTTGCGTTGCGTTATTTCAATGTGGCTGGGGCTAAAACGGATGCTTCCATTGGGGAAGACCATCATCCTGAGACCCATTTAATTCCTATTATTTTAGAAGTGGCACTGGGACAAAGAGACCAGTTAGCTATTTTTGGTGATGATTATAATACTGAAGATGGCACTTGTGTGCGCGATTATGTCCATATAGAAGATCTCATAGATGCTCATATTTTAGCTTTCGAGTATTTAAAAGCAGGGAATCCAAGCAATATTTTTAACTTAGGAAGTAATTCTGGCTATTCTGTTAAACAAATGTTAGAAGCGGCCCGAGAAGTAACCGGAAAAGAAATCCCTGCGGAAGTAGCTCCCAGACGTGCAGGTGATCCTAGTACTTTAGTTGCTGCTAGTGATAAAGCACAAAAAGTTTTAGGTTGGCAACCTCAATACACTGATGTGAAGAAAATTATTGAAACAGCGTGGAATTGGCATGCTAATCGCCCAAATGGCTATCAAGAGTGAGAAAAGATAGGGTGATCAGACAAACGATTACTTACTTTAAAGGAGCCTTATGATAAGTAGTATTTCTTATCATAAGGCTCCTTTATTTAGCATTATATCTTTAAAGATCCTTCGCTAAGTCCTTCAATAAAGTATTTTTGCAAGGAAATAAAGAGAAGGATGACAGGGATAATGGCTAAAATTAGCCCCGTTAGCGCTAACTCCCACTGTGTAGTAAATTCACCAAAGAAGGAGTATAATTCTAGCGGTAATGTTCGCATGCCTTCTTGGTTGACCACTAGGGAAGGAAGTAAATAATCATTCCAGATTTTCATACCATTTAAAATAATAACGGTGACGGTGGTCGGTTTCAAAATGGGCAAGATAATGCGGAAGAAGATATCCACTCGATTGGCGCCATCAATGTTGGCAGCGTCATCTAAATCAGTTGAAATTCCTCGCATAGCACCGTAGTATAAGTAAACAGATAAACTAACGGAAAAACCAATATTCATAATGGTTAAACCGGTACGATTTAATAAATTCAATTGACCGAAAACGTTAATTAAAGGGATCATAATGGCTTGAAAGGGAATCAACATAGTAACCCCGCAAAAATAATAGATAAATGTACTTAATTTCGTATCGCGGCGATGTAATACATAAGCCGCCATGGCACTAAATAATACGGTTAATCCCACACTGGCTACAGTAATGACTAGTGAGTTGCCGAAACCTGAAACATAATTCATCGCTGTAAAGGCGTTAGGGTAATTGGCTAGAGTGGTCTCATCAGGTAATCCGATAACGTTTGATAGAATTTCGGTACGTGTTTTAAAGGAATTAATAAAAATTAAGAAAAAAGGGTAAAGCCAACTAAGAGATAGTACAATGGCAAGGATAATGATTAACAATTTATGGAAGTTTAGTTGTTTTTTCATGCGTCCATCTCCCGCTTTCTAGACAAGTTTAATTGGACTACTGTCACAATTGTCACAATGATAAAGAATAGGACCCCTTTGGCTTGAGCATAACCTTGACTATATTCTTGAAAAGCGGTGTTATAAATATTCATCGCTAACATTTCTGTGGAACCAAACGGGCCGCCATTGGTTAAAGTCAGGTTTAAATCATAGAGACGAAAAGCGTTCGTTAATGTTAAAAATAGACTAATGGTAAAAGCGGGCGCCACAGTAGGAAATTTAATATACCAAAACATTTGCCAAGCATTAGCACCGTCCATTCTGGCTGAATCAAGCATCGATTGGCTAATGGAAGTTAAAAAGGAAATGTAGATCAACATAACATAACCACTCATTTGCCATACAAAGACAATAACTAATGCCCAGAAACCAGAAACGCTGGTAGCTAACCAATTGTCAAAAAAGCTAATCCCTGTCGCACTCCCAATGGCGGAGAAGGCTTGGATAAAAATAAATTGCCAGATAAAACCTAAAATCACACCGCCAATTAAATTGGGAACAAAAAAGGTAGTTCGTAAAAAGGTAGCAAATTTCCCTTTGATACTAGTAACTAACAAGCCAAACGCTAGTCCGATAACATTGACTAAGATGACAGAAACGATAGAAAACCAAAAGGTAACGTTCATACTCTCTAAAAAACGTTGGTCACTAAAGAGTTCTTTATAATTGGTTAAACCAATAAAAGACATTGTTAAGCCATTGGAGTTCGTAAATGAAGTATAAATCCCATATAGAAATGGAAGAACGATCACAAGCAATAAAGCAATTAAAACAGGGGCTAAAAAAATCCAATAGATTTTCTTCATGTTTTTGTAATGGTTCATCAAAATCATCTCCTACAATAGATAGTAGTGGGTTAGTCCACAGTTTGTACTTTCCTCATTTGCTTGAAATCAACAGAAGTCCGCTTGGTAAATTCTTCCCAAGAAAGTTGACCAGCGAGGTATTTTTGAAAATTAGGAGCTAAGGAGGATTGTAAAAAACCATATGGTTCTTGTTTGTAAGTCATGGGAGCAGCATTACCGTCTATGACTTCTTGATATAACTGCCGCGAAACAGGTGCTGAAATATCATCTATATCAAGATTTTTGGTGGGTGGCACTAATTGGAATTCTTCTGATATAATTTTTTCACCGGTTTCACTGGTATATAAGAACTCTAAAAAATCAATAGCGGCTTGCGTTTCTTTATCCGATTTTGTCTTATTAACGCCAATGACCCAATTAGAGCCAGCGACATTACGTCCAGGTAAATCATCATCAGCAAAAACGGGTAACATTCCTAATTTTTCTTGTACAAAGGAAGAATCCATGTCATCTAGCGCAGGTGTAATCCAGTTTCCTTGATGAATCATGGCGACTTCATCATTGAAAAATAAATCATCCACAGATTGAGGATGGGTCATGGTAATAACTGGCTGTACGGTATGCTGGTTAATCAGATCGGTATATTCTTTCATACGATCTCCATTTTCCCAATTTAATTCTTTGGCATTAAAAGCAACATTATTATCATCATCAAACTCAGAAGCAGCAAAGTTTGCAAAAAAGTGGTTCGCAACGTTTTCGTCTTCGCCTTCATAAGCAAATACTTCAGTTATTCCTAGCTCTTCTTTTTTGTCATCTAATATTTCTACCGCTTGTTTGAAATCAGCAAAACTTTGTATTTCTTTGGCATCGATGCCCGCTTTAGCGAAAATTTCTCGATTGTACATGAAACCAAATCCTTCAATACCCATAGGTAAGCCTAAGATTTTGTCATCTAGTGTGCCAGCATCTAATAGTTGTGGTAGCATTTCATCTGTAAGCTTGAGCTCAGTCATTTCAAGCAGATAGTCTTTATAAAAATCAATATCAGGTAAACCACCTAACATCATCATCGTAGGCGCATTCCCTGAAGTAAATTTTGACAATAGTGCAGCTTGACCATCTCTGGCAGTTACGGTAGTAACGGTAACTTTTACATCAGGATTTTCCTCTTCAAAAGCCTGACCTGCATCACGTAAACCTTGTGCAATTTCTGACTTTTGGTTAAAAAATTCAATTTCTGTCTTCTGATCTTCTTCCGAGTCGTTGAAAAAACTAAAGCCGCTTAAAAACAAAAAACTGATGCTGATGAAGAGGCCCAACAGAAATTTTTTCCTTTGTTTCATATCATTTTCCACCTTTCCTAACCTAAAATTTCTCTAAAAGAGCAGGTAAGTAAAATAATCGAAAGGGCTTTGTGATTTTGGTGAGGTTAAAATAATAAGTTTATAGTTTAATTTTAATCTTATTTGTTTTATTAGCGTTAATGAATGCGCTTAATGTATAAACAAAAGTAACATATATCTTTTGGAAAGGCTATCAAAACAATTGCTAGCAAAACATTAATTTTTTATTAAGGAACAAGTTCATTTTTTAAAAAGAAGGCGGACGTTTTCTGAGAATGAGAATCCTAGTTTCTTTAGCCGATTCGTGATAAAATATATAAGAATTTCAAAAGAAGGGGAAAAGCAATGAAAGTACTAGCGATAGATACCTCTAATCAAACGATGGCCGTCGCACTTACAGAAGATCAGACAGTTCTAGGTCAAATACAAACAACGATAAATAAAACACATAGTAAAACACTGATGCCAGCGATTGATTATTTAATGAAAAGTCTTGGTCTAAGGCCGGTTGACTTAGATCGGATCGCAGTAGCTCAAGGACCCGGTTCTTATACCGGCTTACGTATTGGTGTGACTACAGCCAAGACACTAGCAGATACATTGGCAACTGAGTTGGTTGGTGTTTCCAGCTTGAAAACTGTTGCAGCGAATTGTATTGGCGAAAAAGACTGGATTGTACCGCTTTTTGATGCACGACGGAAAAATGTTTATGCTGGCGTTTACCAATGGCAAAACCATGTGTTAGTCAATGTTTTAGCGGATCAGCACCTTTCCCTAGAAGAATTGCTAAATTACTTAAAGGATCAGCCATGTTGTTTTGTTGGCGCTGATGTAAAAAATTACCAAACCATGATTACAGATAAGCTTCCTCTGGCAAAAATCAATGCAGTTGCACAATGGGATTATCCAAACGGCGTGGTACTTAGTCAGCTGGCGCAACAAGAAGAACCTGTCGCAGATATTCACCAATTTTTACCGAATTACTTAAAACGAGTAGAAGCTGAGGAAAAGTGGTTACAGACTCATCAAGATGGAGTAGAAGACTATGTTGAAAAAATTTAGATCCGCGATTTCTGCCTTTCATCACAAAGAACATTATGCTAGTCATGAACAAGAAATTGCGGATAAGAAATATACCATACGCGAAATGACTTCAGATGATATTAAAGAATTACTGCAATTAGAGCGAGCTGTTTATGCCGATGAAGTTCCTTGGACGCGCAGCGCTTTTTTAGCAGAATTGTATTCACGCTATACTCATTTATATCTGTGTGTCTTATACCAAAATAAGATCATCGCATTTATCGGCACGCGAGTCTTTTTTGATGATGCGCATGTGACTCATGTAGCTGTGCATCCACAGTTTCAAAAGTCTGGGATTGCTTCATTTTTATTACAAGAAGTAGAAACTTTTGCCAATCGTCAACATTGCCAAACACTTTCTTTAGAAGTACGTATGAGCAATATTGATGCTAAACGCTTATATCGCAAACTAGGCTATGAAGCCCAAAAAAGTTTGCCAAATTATTATAGGATTGGAAATGAAGATGCACTTTATATGGTAAAGAAGGTTAAATAATGCGTTTAGTTAATGAATGGTTTTTCCCGGCTGAGCAATTAGCTCAGCAGTTATTTACTTTATCTAGTGAAAGCTATACTTTTGGTTCCCCTTGGACGAAAGAACAGTTTAAAACAGATATCTATAGTACACAAAGTGGTTATTTAATTCTCGCTGAAAAGGAGATTGTCGCTTATCTTTGTTATCATCAATTTTTAGATGAAATAGAAATTTTTAATTTTGCGATTGCGCCCCAAGAACAAAGAAAAGGCTATGGGCATTTTTTACTTAACAATTTAAACCAAATGGCACTAAGTGAGCAAGCTGTTCGAATGATTTTAGAAGTACGTTTATCTAACCAAGCGGCGCAAAATTTATATTTGAAAAATGAGTTTGAGGTAATTGCTCGTAGGAAGAATTACTATTCCAAACCAGTCGAAGATGCATTAGTAATGACAAGAAAAGTGAGGCCAGAAAGAAAGAATGAGCGAATTGATATTAGGGATTGAGAGCAGTTGTGATGAAACCAGTGTTGCCGTTGTTAAAGATGGGAAGACAATTTTGAGTAATATTGTAGCTTCACAAATCAAAAGTCATCGACGTTTTGGCGGGGTTGTCCCAGAAGTTGCTAGCCGTCATCACGTGGAACAAATTACGCGTTGTATCGATGAAGCTCTCAGTCAAGCGCAAATAGAAAAAAACGGGTTAACGGCGGTGGCTGTAACCTATGGACCGGGTTTAGTGGGGGCGTTACTCATCGGAGTACAAGCAGCGAAAGCCTTTGCTTGGGCGAATGATTTACCGTTAATTCCAGTCAACCATATGGCAGGGCATATCTATGCAGCTTGTTTTGAAACAGCTTTACAATTTCCTCTATTAGCTTTGGTTGTCAGTGGGGGACATACCGAGTTGGTTTATATGCAAGAGGACGCTTCTTATGAAGTGCTGGGAGAAACACGAGATGATGCAGCAGGTGAAGCTTACGATAAAGTAGCTCGAGTGATGGGCTTAAGCTATCCTGGTGGCAAAGAGATAGATCAATTAGCACATATGGGAGAAGATCGTTATAACTTTCCTCGTGCGATGCTGCATGAAGATAACTTTGATTTTAGTTTTAGTGGGCTAAAAAGTGCTTTTATCAATCTTACTCATAATGCCGAGCAACGCCATGAAACGTTGTCTCAAGAAGATTTAGCTGCTAGTTTCCAAGCCAGTGTCGTTGACGTCTTAGCTAGTAAAGCGATTGAGGCTGCTAAAACTTATCCAGTCAAACAATTGATTGTAGCAGGTGGAGTAGCGGCTAATCAAGGACTACGTGAAACCATGAAACGAAAAGTGGCGGAAGAATTACCAGATACGAACTTAATTATTCCGCCTTTACGTTTATGTGGCGATAACGCCGCGATGATTGCAGCAGCAGGTCACGTTGAATTTGCCAAAAATAATCAAGCAGATTTAGCACTTAATGCTTGTCCCGGTTTAGGTTTTTAATTTTTCCACAAGCGAAAAAATCGTTACTGGCAGGAACAAAATAGTTGAAAATTTTGTACAGATATTGTATACTAACCCAGGTGTCTAGAAAAAGACCCAAATCCACATCTTTACGTAATCAGCGAAGCGGTGCTGACAATGTCAGTTCTTCAATGAGAGGATCGTATAAGAGAGGAAAATAAAACCACACGGAGGAATTAAAATGGCAGTATTAAGTATGAAACAATTATTAGAAGCCGGCGTACATTTTGGTCACCAAACACGTCGCTGGAATCCGAAGATGAAAAAATACATCTTCACAGAAAGAAACGGAATCTACATTATTGACTTGCAAAAAACAGTCAAATTAGTAGATGCAGCCTATGAATACATGAGAGAAGTTGCCGAAGAAGGTGGCGTTGCTTTATTTGTAGGAACGAAAAAACAAGCACAAGATTCTATCAAAGAAGAAGCTATTCGTGCGGGTCAATACTATGTAAACCATCGTTGGTTAGGCGGAACATTGACTAACTGGGAAACAATCCAAAAACGGATTGCTCATCTAAAAGATATTAACCGTATGGAAGAAGACGGCACTTTTGATGTTCTACCTAAAAAAGAAGTTGTAGATTTGAATAAAGAACGCGAACGTTTGGAAAAATTCTTAGGTGGTATTGCAGATATGCCTAGGATTCCTGATGTTATCTACGTGGTAGATCCTAGAAAAGAACGCATTGCTATTAAAGAAGCGCAAAAATTGGATATCCCAATTGTTGCGATGGTTGACACAAATTGCGATCCAGATGAAATTGACGTTGTTATTCCTTCAAATGACGATGCTATCCGTGCCGTTAAGTTGATTACTCAAAAAATGGCAGATGCATTAATCGAAGGAAACCAAGGCGAAGACGAAGTTTCTGAAGAAGACTTCCAAGAAGATGAAAATGCCGCTGTAGCAGATACACCTTCACTTGAAGAAATGGTAGATGTAGTCGAAGGCAATAATCAATCAGCTGAATAATGATTGAATAACGGAGCTGTTTCAAAGGCTGGGCAAAGAGCTGCATTCTCCTTTGAAATAGCTTTTTTTAAAAAAGAATGGAATGTAATGATTAACCAGGAGGAATAAATAAATGGCTAAAGTTTCAGCAAAATTAGTAAAAGAACTACGCGATCAAACCGGCGTAGGGATGATGGATGCTAAAAAAGCGTTAGTAGAAGTTGATGGCGATATGGAAAAAGCAACAGACTATTTGCGAGAAAAAGGAATGGCAAAAGCGGCTAAGAAAAGTGACCGTATTGCAGCAGAAGGTTTATCTTCTGTAGCAATTGCAGGGAATACAGCAGCGATCGTCGAAGTAAATTCAGAAACCGACTTTGTTTCTAAAAATGAAAAATTCCAAAACTTAGTTAAAGAAATTGCGGAAGTTGTTGCGCAAAACAAGCCAGCTGACATGGAAGAAGCAATGGCTTTAGAAACTTCTAATGGCAACATTGAACAAGCATTAATTGGAGCAACTCAAGTCATTGGTGAAAAAATCAGCTTCCGTCGTTTTGAAGTTTTAGAAAAAACAGATGACGCTGCTTTTGGTACTTATCTTCATATGGGAGGTAGCATTGCTGCTTTGACTGTACTTGATGGTACAACAGACGAATCAGTTGCTAAAAACGTAGCTATGCACGTAGCTGCAATTAACCCTCGTTATATAAGCGCAGAAGAAATTCCACAAGATGAATTAGAACACGAAAAAGCTATCTTGAGTGAACAAGCACAAAGTGAAGGCAAACCTGCTAACATTGTTGAAAAAATGGTCGAAGGACGTTTAAATAAATATAAAGCAGAAATTTGTTTAGTTGATCAACCTTACGTAAAAGATCCTGATATGACAGTTGCAAAATATGTAGCAGATAATAATGCTTCTGTAAACGCATTTGTTCGTTATGAAGTGGGCGAAGGAATTGAAAAACGAGAAGAAAACTTTGCTGATGAAGTAATGAACCAAGCAAAACAATAAGTATTGCTTCCTTAAAAATAGGAACGCATGAAAATGCGCTCCTATTTTTTGTGAGTCATTGTTTCGAAAAAGTTATAGGCAAACGTACTTTTCAACTGCGCAATTAAGTTGGATATGCTACAATAATATATAGAGGATTTACGGAGGAATCATGAGCATGAAACCAAAATATCAACGTGTGGTACTAAAATTAAGCGGTGAAGCATTAGCTGGTCCAGATGGCTTTGGCATCAATCCACCAACAATCCAAAAAATCGCTGAAGAGTTAAAAAAAGTTTACGAATTAGATGTTGAGCTAGCGATCGTCGTCGGTGGCGGTAATATTTGGCGAGGGCAAATCGGAGCTCAAGTTGGCATGGAAAGAGCGCAAGCTGATTACATGGGAATGCTAGCTACTGTAATGAACGCCTTGGCATTACAAGATACTTTGGAAAATGTCGGAGTATCGACACGGGTGCAAACATCGATTGAAATGCGCCAAGTTGCCGAACCGTATATTCGTCGTCGAGCAGAACGCCATCTTGAAAAAGGACGTGTCGTTATTTTTGCTGGCGGTACAGGAAACCCTTATTTTTCAACAGATTCCACAGCTGCACTTCGGGCTGCTGAAATCAATGCGGATGTGATTTTAATGGCTAAAAATGGTGTTGATGGGGTTTACTCAGCCGATCCTAAAGAAGACGAAGAAGCGGTTAAGTTTGAAGAGTTAACGCATCTAGAAGTCATTTCAAAAGGATTACAAGTCATGGATTCAACCGCAAGTTCTTTAAGCATGGATAATGATATTCCAGTCGTTGTATTTAACTTAAATAAAACTGGAAATATCCAACGTGCCGTTATGGGTGAAAATATCGGAACAACTGTAAAGGGGAAATAACACATGGCAGATAAAGTCTTTCAGCAAGCAAAAGAAGACATGGAAAAAGCCGCAGAAAATCTGCAGTATCAACTTGGTCAACTTCGTGCAGGTCGCGCGAATGCAAGCTTATTAGATCGAGTGAACGTTGTTTATTACGGCGTGCCAACGCCTTTGTATCAATTAGCTTCAATTACCATCCCGGAAGCACGTGTATTAATGGTAAAACCATTTGATAAATCTACGCTACAAGAAATTGAAAAAGCTATTTTAGCTTCAGATGTTGGCATCACACCAACAAATGATGGTTCAGCTATTCGCTTAGTCATCCCACAATTGACAGAAGAACGGCGGAAAGAATTAGCAAAAGAAGTAGGCAAAGATTCAGAAACTGCTAAAATAGCCGTGCGTAACGCTCGTCGTGAAGCAATGGATGAATATAAAAAGCAAGAAAAAAATAGCGACATCACTGAAGACGATTTGAGTACTGCTGAAAAAGACATACAAGATTTAACGGATAAAAACATCCAAAATATTGAAAAAATAGCCTCTGACAAAGAGAACGAACTATTAGAAATGTAAAAGCATTTTTATAAACAGAACTGTAGAAGGTTCTGTTTTTTTATGTCTTTTTTTGAATATTGGAAGAATAGCCAATTAACCACACTAGAACTCGATTTCTATGAGGCTAATTTCTATTTAGCTCATTATTTTTGTATTCTTATGAGCTTAACTCACTTGAAATTGGCTTTAATTGCTTCTTTTCTCTGGTTAAGCTCATAACTTTACTAAACTCACGTGCTTAGCTCCGATTAACCTCATTAGTTTGTTATTCCTATGAGCCTAATTGTTCATAGCCTCATTGTTTTTGTATTCCTACGTGCTTATTTAGCTGAATGAGCAATTTTTAAATAATTCTTTTGTTCTATTAATATTTTTAATTATTATAGGCAACGTGTTTGTTTATTGTTATAATGAAAAAGATAAAATTTTATGTCACCCCTGTAATAAAGGGACTAATAAAGGTAGGAGACAAAACAATGTTACGTTTTTTTCCAGAAAAAAATAAGACTTTTCAAGAAGAACAAGAATATCAATTTAGCTCTGAGTTACCGGTGCCTAATCATATAGCAATTATTATGGATGGGAATGGACGTTGGGCGCAGAACCGTTATTTACCTCGCGTGGCTGGTCATAAAGAAGGAATGGAAACGGTCAAGAAAATTACCAAACATGCTTCTCATTTAGGCGTTAAAGTATTAACGCTTTATGCTTTTTCGACGGAGAATTGGAAACGTCCTGAAGAAGAGGTCGATTTTTTGATGCAATTACCCGTTGATTTTTTTGATACTTTTGTGCCAGAATTAATGAAGAAGAATGTGCGTGTTAACGTAATGGGAGAGTATGATGTTTTACCTGCCCATACACAAGATGCAGTGAATCGTGCGGTGGAAGCAACCAGTAAAAACACCGGTATGATCCTAAACTTTGCTTTAAACTATGGCAGTCGCTCGGAGATGGTTACGGCAGTAAAAAATATCGCGACAGACATTACGGAAAAAAATATCGAAGTAGATCAAATTGATGATGATATTATCGCTGATTACCTGATGACGGGTTTTTTACCTAAAGAAATTCGTGATCCAGAAATTTTGATTCGAACGAGTGGTGAAGAGCGAATCAGTAATTTTTTGTTATGGCAAATCGCTTATAGTGAATTACTTTTTACCAAAGAATTATGGCCGGATTATAATGAAACCTCACTTGAAAACTCGATCGCCATTTTTCAACATCGGAACCGTCGTTTTGGCGGTTTGAAAAATAAGGAGGAAAACAAATGAGACGACGAGTCGCTACAGCGATTATTGCGTTAGTACTTTTTTTACCCATTATCTTTTTTGATTTTGGAGGCATTTCAGTTCAACTACTGGGAGCTTTATTAGCTATTATTGGTGTCTACGAACTTTTCAGAATGAAGGGATTAGCCATCTTGAGTTTTGAGGGGGTATTATCTGCCATTGGTGCAGTTGTGCTAGTATTACCCAATCGACCGTGGTTTCCATTTTTACCCGATACTACGGATAAGTTAGTCCTTTTTTACTTTATTGTTATGCTTTTATTGGGTGTATCGGTTATATCTAAAAATATGTATACAATTGATGAAGCTGGTTTTCCCGTATTGGTCAGTTTATATGTAGGCGTTGGCTTGCAAAATTTTGTAGAAGCAAGAGCTACGGGCTTACTAGTGTTATTATTTGGTCTTTTTATTGTTTGGGCTACCGATATAGGTGCCTATATGATAGGAAGAAAATACGGCAAACGTCAACTTTGGCCGGAAATTTCACCTAACAAAACGATTGAAGGAGCTATAGGTGGCATTTTAAGTGCTCTTTTCGTGGCGATTGTTTTCCTAATTATTTATCCAGGTAGTCTTTATTTTGAATATGGCTCTTTTCTGATGTTATTTTGGACGATTATTTTTTCAGTAGTAGGTCAATTTGGCGACTTAGTGGAATCAGCGATTAAACGTCATTATCAAGTCAAAGATTCGGGCAATATTTTACCAGGACACGGAGGCATCTTAGATCGCTTTGATAGTATGTTATTTGTTTTTCCTATTATGCATTTAATTGGTTTATTTTAGAACTAAAAAATTGTTAAGCATTTTCGAAATCATCGGAAATGCTTTTTTAAATTCTTATTACAAATAAGTCCAACGATTGTTAATTACACCAGATATGATAGAATAATGAGTAATCTTTGATATACTCTGACGAAAGAGAGGAAACACACCATGAAGACGTTGATTACATTTTTAATAGTCTTCTCAGTAGTTGTGGTAATACATGAATTTGGTCATTTTTATTTTGCTAAAAAGTCGGGCATTTTGGTCCGAGAATTTTCTATAGGAATGGGCCCTAAACTATTCAGCCACCAAGCTAAAGATGGCACAACTTATACTATCCGAGCCATTCCGATGGGTGGTTATGTCCGCATGGCAGGCTACGAGGAAGAAGAGGAATTAAAAGCCGGAATGCCGGTAACTTTAGAAGTAAATGAAAATAATGAAGTCATAAAAATTAACACAAGTCAAAAAGTTCAGTTAGAAAATGCGATTCCTTTAGAAGTAACGAAATATGATTTGAATGATGAACTGGAAATTACAGGATTTATTAACGGTAATGAGCAAAATGTTGGCAAGTATCCTGTTAACCATGATGCGATGATCATTGAAGAAGATGGCACACAACTACGTATTGCTCCGCGCGACGTACAATTTCAATCGGCGAAATTATGGCAACGGATGTTGACCAATTTTGCTGGGCCTATGAATAACTTTTTATTAACGATTGTATTATTCATCGTGATTGTATTTTTACAAGGCGGTGTGCCTAATGAAGATTCTACCGTACTCGGTGAAGTTCAACCTAATGGCGCAGCAGCAACAGCAGGATTAGAATCTGGTGATGAAATTGTGGCTGTTAACCAAGAAGAAATGGCAGATTGGCCTGAATTGCAACAAGAAATCCAACAAAATCCGGAGGAAGAATTAACGCTTGAAGTCCAACGAGATGATCAAACACTAGAAGTCGATGCAACGCCGGAAAGTGTGGAATCTGGCGAGCAAGAAATTGGTCAGTTAGGTGTACAAGCATCCTTGAAGACGGGTTTTTGGGATAAACTAGTAGGCGGGTTTAAGCAAAGTTGGGATACCTTTGTGCAAATTTTAGTTGCCTTAAAATCATTAGTGACTAACTTTAGTTTGGATCAACTAGGTGGCCCGGTAGCTATTTTCCAAATGTCCGATCAAGCGGCACAGCAAGGCGTGATTACAAGCTTACTTTTAACGGCGATGATTTCTGTTAATTTAGGAATTGTTAATTTACTACCAATACCCGGTTTAGATGGCGGAAAATTATTGCTTAATATCGTGGAAGCTATTCGTGGTAAACCGATTAGTGAAGAAAAAGAAGGAATGATCACTTTGGTAGGTTTTGGTTTGTTAATGTTATTGATGGTGTTAGTTACTTGGAATGATATCCAGCGCTTTTTCTTTTAAAAATAAGCCTTTAAAGATATAGGGCTGTATTTTATAGTCATATGGGTAAAAAAGAGGTTTGTTTTAAGTGAGGAGTGTACGATGAAACAATCAAAACTTTTGATTCCAACAATGCGAGAAACGCCAAATGATGCAGAAGCCAGGAATCTACAGCTGTTATTAAGAGCCGGTTTTATTCGACAAGTTTCAGCTGGCGTTTATGCTTATTTGCCTTTAGCAGTACGTGTGTTAAAAAAAATGAATGCGATCATTGAAGAAGAGTTTGAAAACATTGGGGCAGTAGAAATTAGAATGCCAACGCTACTGCCTTTATCCCTATTGGAAAAAACTAATGTAGATAATTATGATGAGAAATCCTATAATTTAAAAAATCGTAGCGGTAAAGAATTTATCTTAGGCACCGTTTACGAAGGTTTGATTAGTGAATTGATCGGAGATGAGATTTCTTCTTATAAACGATTACCCTTAACGCTTTTTCAAATTACTACTAAATATCGGAATGATAAGCGACCACGTTTGGGATTATTTCGAAGTCACGAATTTCTCTTGAGTGATGCTTATTCTTTCCACGCGACTGCTCAAAGCTTAGATGAGATGTATCAAGCCTATCAAAAAGCTTTTAGTCGTATTTTTGATCGTTTAGGCGTTGAGGTAAGAAGTTTGCTTGGTGATAATCGAATGAGCGAGCAAACGGAGGTTCTTGAGTACATGGTTCTTTCAGAAGCTGGAGATAAGATCGGTTGTTTTTCTACTGATAGTGACTATGCTGCTGATTTACAAGCTGCAACTAGCGCTTTTGAATCTAGAAAGTCTCACGAACCCAATAAAGAAATTGAAAAAGTGGTTTTTGAGCAATCACAAGATCTTAGTCAAGCGTCTGAAAGTTTGTCCTTTCCATTACAAAAAACAATCAAAACTCAGTTTTATATGGCAGATGATCAACCCGTTCTTATCCTAGTTCGAGCAGATCAGAAAGTAAATGAATTAAAAGTTCAAAAATACTTACAAGTCGAGGAGCTGAGTGCGGCCGATGACACAACAGCACAAGATTATTTTCACTCGTCTTTGAATTTTCTTGGTCCCGTTGATGTTTTTCCAGAGTGTAAAATATATGCTGATTTGCAAGTTCAAGATCTTGCGAACGCATTAACAGGTGCTAATGAAGAAAATGCCTATTTGAAAAATGTGACTCCTGAAAATGATTTTGTTGTTGAACAGTATGCGGATTTTCGCTTAGTCCAAGAAGGGGATCCTTCACCAGATAACATGGGAACTTTAGAGCTCAAAAAAGGAATTGAAGTTGGCCACATGGTGAAAGTTGGTACCTATTTTAGCGAAAGGTTAAAAACAGCTGTGTTAGACGAAAATGGACAACATATTCCCGTACAAATGGGTTACTATGAACTAGGTATTAGTCGGTTATTGGCCATGATTGTCGAACAAAATAGTGATCAAAAAGGGATCAATTGGCCAGCTGAAATTGCTCCATTTGATTTGCATATTGTGCAGACCAATATGGAAGACGAAGACCAAACGATCTTGACAGATGAAGTAGAAAAAATGATGATGGAAGCTGGCTACCAAGTTTTAGTAGATGACCGCGAAGAAAGAGGCGGTGTGAAATTTGCTGAGGCGGATTTAATTGGCTGTCCGGTTCGAATTACTGTGGGTAATAAAGCAGATGAGGGCACTGTAGGAATCAAATTTAAGCAAACACAAGCTACCATCGAAGTAAAACAAGAAGAATTAGTCTCAACACTAGCTATTTTGTTGAGCTCAGAAAATGAATAAGCAGAGCTATGACATAAGTCTCGTTGATAATTAAATGCCCGAACTGTAGTGAGATTGCTCCTGCGGTTACTCGTCGCATAAAACATTGCTCCTGCGGTTACTCGTCGCAATTTCACTACATTTAGCAAATCTCATACTATGTCATAGCCCTGCTTTCATTGCCTTATTAAAAAGCGTATACTAAAACGTGAGATTGTAATATTAAGGAGTGTATCAATTTGTCAAAGGAAGAAGAATCATTTGAAATTCTCTTAGATCAAATCAACCTTGATGAAACTATGCGAGAAGATCCTTTGATCAAACAAGGAAAAATTAAACAAGTTATTGTCCATAAACAGTCGCAAAATTGGACATTTGTTTTAGCGTTTGAAAAAATTTTGCCAGTGAAATTCTACCAAAGTTTACGGCAAAATTTAGAAATGGCATTTCAAGAGATTGCCTCGATAGAGATGGTGATCGAAACAAATGATGGACAGTTCGATGAAGAGTTGCTGCAAGCTTATTGGCCACTAGTGTTGGCAGACCAAAATTGTGCGACACCGTTTGTGCAGCAAGTGCTAAAAAGTCAACAGCTTTTTATGGATGGTCGCCAAGTTATTTTGCCGATTTCCAATGAGGCAGTTATTCCTAATTTGAAGCAACAATATTTACCCGTAATTGAAAAAATCTATCAAGCTTTAGGGTTTGCGAAGTTCCACATACAACCGCAATTAGACCAAAAACAAGCTGCTGAAAATAAAGAACAACTTGAAGCTTTCCAGAAAGAACAACAAGAAGCTTTTATGCAGCAAGCAGCTGAATCTATTGCTTCGCATAAACAACAAAAGAAAGAGAAAAAATCAGAAAAACAAACAACAGATACTCCCAACATTTCTTTAGGACGATCGATCCCTACAGATGAATTAGTTACGCCAATGAATGAAATTTTGGAAGAAGAACGGCGAGAAACGATCCAAGGTTATGTTTTTGACAAAGAAGTTCGTGAGTTACGCTCCGGTAGGCAATTATTAATTTTGAAAATTACAGACTATACTTCCTCTTTTGTGGCTAAAAAATTCTCCAATGGTGAAAAAGACGAACAGGTTTTTGAAGCGTTGCAACAAGGTAGTTGGCTCAAAGTACGCGGAAGTATTCAAGAAGACACCTTTATGCGTGATCTAGTGATGAACATCCAAGATTTAATTGAAGTTAAACATGAAAGCCGCAAAGACTATGCCAAAGAAGGGGAAAAACGAGTTGAGTTACACTTGCATTCCAATATGAGCACAATGGATGCAACAAATAGCATTACCGAATTAGTCGAACAAGCTGGAAAATGGGGTCATGATGCGATTGCCATTACTGATCATGGAGGAGTTCAGGCTTTCCCTGAGGCTCACCAAGCAGGGCAAAAAAATGGCGTAAAAATCATCTATGGTGTTGAAGCAAACGTGGTGGACGATGGTGTGGAAGTCGCTTATAATCCGCAAGATGTACCGTTGTCTGATGCAACTTATGTCATTTTTGACGTAGAAACGACAGGACTTTCGGCCGTTTATGATTCGATTATTGAACTAGCAGCGGTTAAGATGAACAAAGGAAATGTGGAAGAATCTTTTGAAGAATTTATTGATCCTGGCTATCCTCTATCTGATACGACAGTGAATTTAACCGGGATTACCGATGAAATGGTGAAAGGTTCTAAATCTGAAGAAGAAGTGCTACAAGCGTTTCGCGAATTTAGCGAAGGAACTATTTTAGTTGCACATAATGCCTCCTTTGATATGGGCTTTTTAAATATGAGTTACAAACGCAATAATATTGCCGAAGCATCGAATCCAGTGATTGATACATTAGAATTGGCGCGTTTTTTATACCCAGAGTTTAAGCGTTTTGGCTTAGGCGTTTTAACAAAAAAATTCGGTGTCTCATTAGAACAACATCATCGGGCCGTTTATGACGCCGAAGCCACTGGTCATTTAGCTTGGATTTTTGTCAAAGAAGCTATGGAAAAACATGACATGTATCTACATAAAGATTTGAATCGACATGTAGGAGGAGCCAATTCTCTTAAAGCCGCTCGTCCTTTTCATGCCTCCATTTTGGTTAAAACGCAAAAAGGCTTGAAAAACTTATTTAAGTTGATTTCCATGTCAAACGTCAAATATTTTCATGCCAAACAGCCTCGAATCCCACGTTCCGAACTTGTTAAATTACGTGAAGGACTATTAATTGGAACAGCTTGTGATAAAAATGAAGTATTTATCGCCATGATGCAAAAGGGCTATGAAGAAGCTAAAGAACTGGCTAAATTTTATGATTATATTGAAGTTATGCCCAAAGCAGTCTATGCGCCTCTTATTGAACAAGAATTGGTAAAAAGCGAAAAAGATCTAGAAGATATTATCGCTAAATTAGTACAAATCGCCGAGGAATTAGATAAGCCAGTGGTTGCTTCAGGAAATGTTCATTATTTGAATGAGGAAGATGCGATTTATCGTAAAATTTTAATCAATTCAATGGGAGGGGCTAACCCATTAAACCGCCATCGCTTACCTGATGTTCATTTCCGCACGACGGATGAAATGCTAACCGAATTTCAATTTTTAGGTGAAGAAAAAGCCAAAGAAATTGTAGTGGATAACCCGCAAAAGATAAATGAAAGTTGCGAAAAGGTTATACCGGTAAAAGATAAGTTATATACTCCTAAAATCCCTGGCTCAGAAGAAGAGATCACCAATTTAAGCTATTCAAAAGCTAAGGCATTATATGGAGATCCGTTACCAGAAATCGTAGAAAAACGGTTGGAAAGAGAATTAGAATCCATTATAGGCAATGGATTTTCTGTTATTTATTTAATCGCGCAAAAACTAGTGCTAAAAAGTAATAAAGACGGCTATTTGGTAGGTTCAAGAGGATCTGTAGGTTCAAGTTTGGTTGCTACCATGACAGGCATCACCGAAGTTAATCCCTTAGCACCTCACTATTATTGTCCGCAGTGTCAATACTCAGAGTTCTATGAAGATGGTTCTTATGGTTCAGGTTTTGATATGCCGGAAAAAAATTGCCCTAAATGTGGTACACGTTTGAAAAAAGATGGTCATAATATTCCGTTTGAAACTTTCTTAGGTTTTAATGGCGATAAAGTTCCAGATATTGATTTAAACTTTTCTGGTGATTACCAACCTAAAGCTCATAATTATACGAAAGAACTTTTTGGTGAAGATTATGTTTATCGGGCAGGAACCATTGGGACTGTCGCCGATAAAACGGCTTTTGGCTTTGTTAAAGGCTATGAACGTGATTATAATTTGAACTTTAGAAATGCAGAAGTAGATCGTCTAGCTAAGGGAGCTACTGGCGTCAAACGGACAACAGGGCAACACCCAGGTGGAATTATTGTTATACCTGATGATATGGATGTCTACGATTTTACGCCTATCCAATACCCGGCTGATGATCTAAACGCTGAATGGCGCACGACCCACTTTGATTTCCATTCTATCCATGATAATGTCTTGAAACTTGATATTTTGGGTCATGATGATCCAACCGTGATTCGGATGTTACAAGACTTATCTGGCATTGATCCACAAACTATTCCGACAGATGATCCAGAAGTTATGCGGATTTTTGAAGGAACGGAAGTCCTCGGCGTTACCCCTGAGCAAATTTATTCAAAAACTGGAACACTGGGAATTCCGGAATTTGGTACGCGCTTTGTGCGGGGGATGTTAGAAGACACGCATCCGTCAACCTTTGCTGAGTTGCTACAAATTTCTGGATTATCGCATGGTACTGACGTTTGGTTAGGAAATGCTGATGAACTTGTGCGTCAGGGGACAGCTGATTTAGCTCATGTGATTGGCTGTCGTGATGATATTATGGTGTATTTAATGCACGCCGGTCTTGATGCTGGACTAGCTTTCCAAATTATGGAATACGTTCGTAAGGGCCGAGGTATTCCAGACGAATGGCAAGCAGAAATGAAAAAATTTGATGTGCCAGATTGGTATATCGAATCTTGCTTGAAAATTAAGTATATGTTCCCTAAAGCCCATGCTGCAGCTTATGTTCTGATGGCGTTACGTGTTGCTTATTTTAAAGTATACTTTCCAATTCTTTATTATTGTGCTTTTTTCTCTGTACGCGCAGCGGATTTTGATTTAGTGACGATGTGTAAAGGAAAAGATGCTGTAAAAGCACGAATGAAAGAAATTACTGACAAAGGGATGGACGCTACTGCCAAAGAGAAAAACTTACTGACAATTCTGGAGTTATGTAATGAAATGTTAGAACGTGGATACGAATTTGGTATGATTGATTTATATAAATCAGACGCTGTCAATTTTGTTATTGAAGATAATAAATTGATTGCACCATTTAGAGCTGTCCCAAGTTTAGGGACAAACGTAGCAAAACAAATTGTCAAAGCTCGTGAAGATGGTCCTTTCTTATCAAAAGAAGACCTTGCCAACCGTGCGAAAGTTTCCAAAACATTAATTGATTATATGTCAGATAATGGTGTTTTAAACGATTTACCTGATGAAAACCAATTATCGTTGTTTGATATGTTATAAACACAATAAAACAAATGAGGTCATCTCTAACTTTTGATAGGTGGAGATGACCTTTTGTTTTAAAATAAAAAATGAGCTTTGTTGCCCTAAGTCAGCAAAGAAGGGGCCGCAAATTTCCTACCATTTTTTACATTAATGAAAAATTGATTCCTCTAGCAAAAAGTTATAAACTAAAGGGAAATGCACGAAGGGGTGGGGAAATGTATACCGTGACAAGTATCCGTAAATTAAAAGGCATTTTTTACCAAGTAACTCTTGATAACCAGGAGAAAATCAGAGTTTCTGAAGATCTATTGGTTCGTTTCCGATTATTAAAGGGCAGCGAATTAACAGCTGAAAAATTAGCAGAAGTCAAAGAACAAGCCAGTTACGATTATGGGTTACAAGCAGCGTTAAATTATATTAGTTACCAATTACGCACCGAAAAAGAAGTTCGCACTTATTTGCAAAAAAAAGAGGTCCCCTTAGAAGACCGGCATAAGATTGTTGCTCGCTTAAAAGAACTTGATGTATTAAACGATCAGACGTATGCTGTGAGCTATGTTCGTACTCAAATTCGTTTAAGTGATAAAGGCCCAAGTAATTTAACTCAACAACTGCGTAAAAAAGGAGTACAAGATGATTTGATTGCAGAAGCAATGGAGTTATACACGCCGGAATTACAAGCAGAGATTGCAGCACGTACGGCAGCTAAAGGGTTGAAAAAAATACGTGGGAAAAGTTATCGAGAAACTTTACAGAAACTACATTTGAACTTAACTAAAAAAGGATTTAATCAAGATATTATCCAACAAGCGATGGATCAGCTTGAATATGAAATTGATGAAACGCAAGAATGGGAAATTTTACAAAAAGAAGGACAAAAGCTGTTGCAACGCGACCATTCTAAGGATTATAGCAAGAAAAAAATGAAAATCAAGCAAAAATTATATCAAAAAGGTTTTGCTGCTGATTTGATTCAACAATTTATTGATGAGGAAGTTTTAGATGAAAAGTAAGATGTGGGATGAACAAACAATCCATGCCTTTCAGACAACTTTGCTAGATTGGTATCATCAAAACAAAAGGAACTTGCCCTGGCGTGCTGATACGAATCCTTATAAGGTATGGATCTCAGAAATTATGTTACAACAAACGCGGGTAGACACGGTGATCGATTATTATTATCGGTTTATGGAAGAATTTCCCACGGTTAAAAGCTTGGCTGAGGCCAACGAGGAAAAACTATTAAAAGTTTGGGAAGGCTTAGGCTATTACTCCAGAGCTAGAAATTTGAAAGTTGCTGCAACCCAAATTCAAGAAGACTTTAATGGAGAGTTTCCACAAACAGTTGAAGGAATTAGAAGTTTAAAGGGGATTGGTCCTTATACAGCAGGAGCCATTGCAAGCATATCTTTTGGCCTGCCAGAGCCGGCCATTGATGGGAATGTCATGCGGGTAATCAGTCGTTTATTTGGTGTTGAAGAAGATATTGCTAAGGCTAGCACCTACAAAATATTTGACCAAATTCTTCGTGCAATTATTTCGTATGAAAACCCTGGAGATATGAACCAAGCGCTGATGGAAGTAGGAGCGACGGTTTCCACGCCAGCAGCGAAAGAGTGCCCAGAATGGCTCAAACCTTTTTGCTATGCTTGTGCTCATGATGAGCATGATAAATTTCCAGTCAAGTCGAAAAAGGCCAAGCCTAAAGATGTTTACTATTTAGCGGGTGTTATCGAAAATAAAGAACATGAACATTTACTAATACAGCGCCCTGAAAATGGACTTTTAGCTAAGATGTGGCATTATCCACTAGAAGAAGTTGAGCCCAGGAAATACCAGGAATTTAAACAGCTCTGGCAAAAAGAAGACAGTAAGCAGTTATCATTAGACTTGGTAGCTGAAGATACTGTACCAGAACTTTTCAGCGGCTGGCCGGTTGTCTGGCAAAAACGACATTTCGGCGAAGTCACTCATGTATTTAGTCATTTAAAATGGCATATTCTCATTTTTTATGGACGTACACAAACTGAGTTTCTACCTGAACATGGTAAATGGCTGGATGAACAATCTTTTTCTGACCTTGTTTTTCCTAAAGTTCAGCAAAAAATAGTCCAACAATTCAATAAAACGCATAAAGTTGAATAAGATTTATAGAAAACAATTGAATTTATTGCTATAATATTTATGATGCCGGTGTAAGACACCCAAGCAAATACGAGTTTCGTAAGGTGAGGGTTGCTATGAGAATGCCTAAAGAAGGCGAGTTTGTTAGTATTCAAAGTTACAAACATGATGGCAATTTGCATCGAACGTGGCGCGATACGATGGTATTGAAAACTAGCGAGCAGTCACTGATCGGACTAAATGATCATACATTAGTCACCGAGTCAGATGGCCGACGCTGGGTAACCCGTGAACCAGCTATTGTTTATTTTCATAAAAAATATTGGTTCAATATAGTAGCAATGATTCGAGAAAAGGGGGTTTCCTATTATTGTAACCTAGCTTCGCCTTATGTTTTAGACGAAGAGGCACTGAAATATATTGATTACGATTTGGATATCAAAGTTTTTCCTGATGGGGAAAAACGCTTGTTGGATGTAGATGAATATGAACTGCACGGGAAGCTAATGCACTACCCAAATGATATTGATTATATTTTAAAAGAAAATGTCAAAATCTTAGTTGACTGGATCAATAATGGAAAAGGACCTTTTTCAAAAGGGTACGTCGATATATGGTATAACCGCTACAAGCAATTGTCACATAAGTAAAGAAAACTGCCGATTTTTTCGGCAGTTTTTTATGCGATGTTTTTTACCATTGTAATATGTTGTATGCCAGCGTCTAAAAAGTAATCTCCTTCTTCTTGATAGCCTAAATGATGATAAAATTGACGGGCCGTGATTTGTGCACCTAAGGCCATTTTTTGAAAACCTCTCTTTTTTGCGTAGGTTTCAGCTTCGTCCATAATAACTTTGCCGTAACCTTTTTTTCTGACATGTTTTGCCACTGCCATGCGTTGTACTTTGATGGTGTAGTAGTTAGTTGGCAGTAAACGCACCGTGGCAAGGGGCGTATTTGTTTCGTCATATAAAACAAAATGAATCGCTTTTTGTTCGTCGGTATCGACTTCTCGCTCAGGAGGGACTTGCTGTTCTTCTATAAAAACTTGCTTTCTAAGCGCAAGGGCATCCGAGTAGATTAGTCTTTGAGTATCTGTTGTATGTGTTGTGTACATCTTATCACCTCGCAATGATTATAGCGTCTTTTCCTAAGTTTGGCTAGTTGGGAATTTCTAGATAATTATAAACATTTCCTAATGTGAATTGGTTTTCATTGCAAAGGAAAATGCTTTGTGGTAGGATTTTATTGTGGTCGTTGACCACGTTTTTTTTATAAAAATTGAAGGAATAAGGAGCGAATGCAATTATGAATGCTGACCCCGGGAGTCAGTCGCTGATAGCGCAACTATTGCTATTAATTGTTTTAACATTAGTGAATGGTTTTCTAGCAGCATCAGAAATCGCTGTGGTTTCGGTTAATAAAAGCCGGATTGAACAACAAGCAGATGAAGGAGATAAAAAATCTCAAAAACTTTTACATACACTAAAAGATCCAACGAATTTTTTATCAACCATTCAAGTGGGGATTACTTTAGTGAATATTTTATCTGGTGCGTCAATTGCCTCACAGCTAGCTCAACGACTTTCGCCCTATTTAGGCGGTGGAGTTGCTGCAACAAGTATAGCAAATATTATCATGGTGGTGCTTTTGACCTATATTACGATTGTATTTGGTGAATTGTATCCAAAAAGAATAGCTATGAGTAAGACCGAGGAAGTAGCTAAATTCGCTGCTGGAATGATTCGGGTGATCGGCAAAATTGCAAGTCCATTTGTTTGGCTGCTATCAGCATCGACGAATTTGCTCGCGCGAATTACTCCTATGGAATTCGATGACGAAGAAAATAAAATGACGCGGGACGAGATGCGTTATATGATGGAAACAGAAGGTGTCTTTGAAGATGAGGAATTATCCATGCTTCAAGGCGTTTTTTCGCTGGATACCAAAGTAGCGCGTGAGGTAATGGTGCCTCGTACCGATGCTTATATGGCGGATATTAATGATAACATGGCAGAAATCATCGAAGATATTTTAAGTCAAAATTATTCCCGTATCCCGATTTTTAATGAAGAAAAGGATAAAATTGTGGGTGTTTTACACACAAAAAACCTATTAAAGGGAGCTTATAAACAAGGCTTTGACAATATCGATTTACTTTCTTTACTGCAAGAACCATTATTTGTCCCAGAGACCGTATTTATCGACGATTTGCTATACGAAATGAAAAAAACACAGAATCAGATGGCGATTTTACTAGATGAGTACGGCGGTGTTGTAGGTATTGCAACCTTAGAAGACTTACTAGAAGAAATCGTGGGCGAGATTGAGGACGAATCGGATGAAGTAGAAACCCTTTATAAGAAAATTTCTGATTCAGAATATGTCATTCAAGGCAGTATGTTGATTGATGAATTCAATGAAGCTTTTGATACAAATCTACATATGTCGGATGTGGATACTATGGCAGGTTATTTGATTACTGCATTAGGAGAAATACCTGAAGAAGGGGAAAAATTAACCTTTGATGTGGATAATTTAACACTGGTGTCAGAACAAACTGCAGGATCACGTGTCTTGAAGATTCGTGTTATCTTTCATGATCCAGAAGAAACTGAAGGGGTCGAACCTGAAGAAGAGCGTCGCTTTTTCCATAAAGAATTTGACGATGACGAACCTCGCCGTTAAAAAGGAGCAGAATCTAAAAAGGTTCTGCTTTTTCTGTGCCCTTTTGACAAAATAAAGTGAACAATTAGTGTAACTAGCTCTAAGTGTAAAATTTATTGAGGTTCATAGTGCTGAGAAAAGAAAAGGCTGTTATTTGTAATTAGACCGAGATAGCTACTAATGAAAATCGGAAAACTAGAGTAGGATCAGAAAAGAGACCCTAGAAATTGAAAAACTAGAGTAAGATTCGAAAAGGGACCCTAGAAATTGAAAAAACTAGAGTAAG
>JAKDZT010000079.1 GCA_030462125.1 Tetragenococcus sp. | reverse complement strand
TACATCAATGAAGAAGAAGAAACGCTGTTAAATATCTTAAAAAATTATACTTTAAAAAAAGATAAGAACTTAGCAAAAGTTAATCACCTTATGATTTTAGCTACCGGCTCATCATACAATGCGTGCTTATCAGCGAAGATGTTTCTTGAAAAATACGGTGACCTTGTGGTGACAATCGAAGAACCTTATAACTTTAATCATTATGGTAGTTTACCATCTTCAGTAGATGCCGTAGTTGCTGTGTCCCAAAGCGGAAAAAGTGCTTCAACGATAGACGCCATTGCAAAAATAAAAGATCAAAATTTATTTCATATCGCGTTGACTAGCGATTTGAACAGCCCTATAAGTAAAGTTGTTGATCAGACGATTGATTTGCAAATGGGCATTGAAAAAGTAGGGTTTGTAACAAAAGGATTTGTGACTACGATCTTGCAATTGATGTTATTAGGTCTGTCGATTGGTTTTAGTAAACAAAAATTGTCAGAAACAGCAGTTGCTGAGGTAAAAGAACAGCTAGAACAAGTTATTCAACAAATTCCAGAAGTTATTAACAAAAGCCAAAAGTTCTTTAGTGAACGCCAGTCAATTTTTAAATTGGCTCAACGTTTTGTTGCTATTGGATATGGGCCTGCGTGGGGAACGGCCAAGGAATTTGAGACAAAATTTACAGAAACAGTGCGACAGCCTTCTCATGGTTTTGAGTTGGAGGCTTATATGCATGGTCCATATTTAGAAGCAGACGCACAGCATTTACTCTTTTTTGTTGAAAGCGAAAGTGAAAATTACAAACGTTCTGAAAAACTACGAATGTATATGGCGCCTTATGTGGGTGATACGTTTACAATTACTACAAAAAAAGGAGAAGAAGATAATACTTTGGGGCTAGCAATAAACTGTCCAGAATGGATCGCACCATTAGTTTTAGTTATACCATTTCAAATTTTTGCTTTTCAAACAGCTTCAAGTAAAGGAATTGATTTGAATGTTCGGATTTTTGATGATTTTGATTCAGTGTTAAAAAGTAAAGTTTAGGAGAGTGTGAATAAATGTTAAAGTTTGATGAAGAAAAACAGATAAATGATATTCAAGGGGCGTTAGCTTTACGTCCGGAAGTTGAGAAAATTGTTGACGAGATCTATAATAAGGGTTTTGACAACATTTATTATTTAGGAATTGGTGGAACCTATGCTTCTTCATTGCAAGCAGTTACCTATATTAATGGGAAAAGTGACTTGCCAGTATATGTGCAACATGCAGCAGAGTATTACACAACAGGCAATAAGCGATTGACAAAAGACTCGTTGGTTATTATATCTTCAGTAACAGGTACGACAGAAGAAGTTATAATAGCTGTTGATGAAATAAAAAAAGTCGGCGCAACTATTTTCGGTTTTATCGATGAAAAGGATAGCCCATTAGCCAAAAAATGTGATTATGTCATTACTTATCCAGAACCTGGAACAGAACAAATTAAATTCTTTATGTTCGCAGATCGTTTGATGAAAAATAACGGAGAATTTGAAGATTATGAAGACTATTATAAAGAATTGGAAGAACACTTAGCTAGAAGCTTAGTAGAAGCAGAAAAACAAGCAGATGAGTTTGGTTTGGCGTTTGCGCAAGCACATCGCCATGATGCGATGCATTATTTTGTTGGTGCTGGAAACCAGTGGGGTGCAACGTACTCTTATGCGATGTGTTATTGGGAAGAACAAAGCTGGTTGCGTTCAAAATCGATTCATTCTGCAGAATTTTTACATGGAACCTTAGAAATTGTTGATGAAACTACGCCAGTTACTGTTTTTATCGGTGAAGATGAACAACGACCTTTAAGTCAACGAGTAGCCAATTTATTACCCAAAATTTGTGGTGATTACACTTTGATTGATACAAAAGAATATAAACTGGAAGGGATCAGTGAAAAGTATCGTGGACGTATTCCAACTGTATTATTAATGCATTGTGTGACACAACGTATTGATGCACACGTTGAAAAACTAAATCGTCATCCTATGGATATCCGTCGTTATTACCGCCAATTTGATTATTAATAAGTTGATAAAGGCCTCAGAGAGAACAATAAGGTTCTCTTCGAGGTCTTTTTTTGTTTTAAAGCAAGATGGAATGACTTTTTCTCAAAGGTCGTAGCTTACCCGAATTGCTTTTCCAATGATTTTGATGGAGTTCTTTTGAGTAACAATAATCGGTGCGTAATCAGGGTTTTCTGCAAGTAAAAGGATAAAATCATCCTGCTTTTTTACTTTTTTTAAAAGTAGTGTGGGGTCGTCATCTAATGTTACTGCAGCGATTTGTTCATCTGAAACGTCATTTTGAACTTTAAGCAGAACGGTTGCGTGTTCAGGGATGGCTGGTTCCATACTGATATCTGTCATTTTAAAATAAAATAGTTCTCCTGCAGGCAAACCGAAAGAAGCTGTAGGATAATAAGTTTCTGCATTGGGCTCAGCCACGATAGTAGACTCAGTAGAAAGTGACTGAATAACAGGGATATTTGCAACTTCTTTGGAATAAATATACCCCTTGTCATAACCTAAAATATATTCTGGACTGACGTTCATTGCTCGAGCGAAATCTTCAATGCGATTTAAAGGAAACTTGCGTGTGCGATTGAAATACTTAGAAACAGCAGATTTTGCCATACCTACACGTCGTGCGATCTCACTGATTGAAAGATTGTTTTCTTTTTTTAGTTGTTCAAGAACATTCATTATTTCATCGTTTGTTTTCAATTAATACTCCCCCAGTTCTTCTTTACTTATTATAACATTGTTCTTTAAAAGGAACAATGATAAAAAAGTTCGTTGACAATAGAGAACGACAATGCTATGATTAGTTTGTTCTTAAAAGCGAACGTACGTTTGTCAAAAACAAAATTGGAATGGAGGAACTATGATGAGAAGATATGAATTAAGAAAAGAGGATACGAAACAAAGAATTGATGCCTTGGAAAAAAGACGAGATGAATTTTATAGTCAAATGGGAAAAATTGAAGATAAGATAGCAAATATGTTTGAACAATCGGTTGAGGAACAGGAGAAGCTAGTCGATTTTAAAAGAAAAGGCGATGTATTAGATTCTTATCTTGAATTTTTAGAAAATCAGTTAGTTATTGATGCGTTACAAGAATGTTCCTACTCTATTGAAAATTTTGACATGTCTGAAAAAGATCGCTTGTTGGTGATATTACGAAATGGGGAAGATATTCTATTTGATTGGTACGTGCAGAAAAAGAAAGAAGGATACGACTTTAATCATATCGAACCTTTGCATAAAATATTAAAAGAGGATTATGAAGATTACTACAACCAAAGAGTGGGAAATATTGAAGTCGAGGAAAATGAATAGCTAAGTTTGTACGAATGATAAAGCAGGTGATATACTAGTATAAAATACGAAAAGTTCAGAGAAAGGAGCTTATATATGAAAGTACTTGTTGTTGGAGCTAATGGCAAAGTGGCGAAACACTTCGCAGATTTGACGCAAGATCACACGGATATTGAAGAAAAAGCTGTCATTCGTGATCCTGGGCAAAAGGCATTCTTTGATAAGCGAGGCATTGAAACTACAGTTTTGGATATTGTTCATAATTCTATTGAAGAATTTGCTGAAGCAATGAACGACGTTAAGGCGGTCATTTTTAGCGCAGGTGCAGGTGGCAGTGGCTTAGATAAGACGGTCATGGTTGATTTAGATGGTGCGATAAAAATAATGACAGCTGCTGAAAAAGCAAACGTTAAACGTTTTGTGATGGTAAGTACCTTCCGTACCGGACGAAAGCAAATGGCTAAAGGGATCGAAAATGACTGGCCGTTGAAGATTTATACGATCGCCAAAAACTATGCGGATGAATGGTTGAAAAATCGTACGGAACTTGACTGGACAATTATCCATCCAGGCACACTGACTGATGAAGAAGGTACTGGCAAAATCAAAGTTGGCATGGGGAATAGACATGGCGAAGTGCCACGGCAAGATGTTGCTCAAACCATATTGGCTTCTTTGGAAAATGATTCAACTATTCATAAAGAATTTGAAGTGTTGTCAGGTAATGAACCGATTAATGATGCAGTGAAATCTGTTTGATTGAAAACATTATGAATGTAAAAAAGATGAGAAGCCATAGAATTGGTATCTCATCTTTTTTTATTATTTTGTTTCTTTATTGTGATATCTGTAATGTAACATCCGTACTTTTTCTGAAAGAATTTCATCTGGTCCGTCTACTTTAGTATTCTTAATAACTTCTTGAATCGAAAGCCCCTTTAAACGTCCATTTTCAATTCCCATTTCTTTATTCCATTTTTTTAACTGTTCGATCGAACTGGCATATACGATTCATCCGAGACCTACAAGTCCATGTGCTGAAGCGCACATGGAGCAATGTTCACCAGAAGTATAGACGACAGCTTCTCTGCGTTCGGCTTCGTTTAAATGATTTGCGGCCCATCGTGCTATTTCAAATTCAGGATGGCGGGTGTTATCTCCGCTGGCAATTTTATTATGATCCTCAAATAAAATTTTACCTTCTTGTGACACTAATATCGATCCAAATGGTGCATCGCCATTCATTAGTGCAATCTCAGCTAGTTCTACACAACGTTTTAAATAATTTTTATCTACTTCATGAATCATGACTACCTCTCCTTAATCTTATTTTCCAGAAAGTGAATAACTCGTATATTTATATTCTATTATAAACGATAAAAAGAAACGAATAAGTAAGCTTCTTACGTTCAATCAGTTTTACACTTAAAGCTTCACTGGGGGGGTTGTCCAAATAATTTATGCACAAAAAGGTATTAACTTAAGTCCTAACATCATAAGAGTTTTTTAGGAATTCAATGGGAATTCGCTTGACAAATGAACGGATATTCATGTAAACTAAAATTAAACAAATGATTATATATTCATATAAGCGCTTGCTGACTATTTGAATAAATAATAATAAGGAGATACATGAATATGGATAAGACATATCGTACGGCTGAACATGAATCTGATGACTATCAATCAAACACGCATGAACATGCGGGTCACTTACCTGGCGAAATCCCTATGTATTTTATAGGCGTCGTTGCTTATTTATTAGCATTATTTGGCCCATTTTCAACATTAGTTTCTAATTTTCTATTTGGAGTTGCGGTTGTTTTGGCTGGCTTTCATGTGATAATTGAAGGTATCGTCGAAACGATAACAGATACAAAAGAAAAAAATAAGTTTTATCCTAATGTGCATCTACTAATGACATTAGCCGTTTTAGGAGCTATGGCTATAGGAAGTTTTGATGAAAGTGCTTTGTTGATTTTGATTTTTGCAGGGGCTCATTTTCTTGAAGAATTTGCTGAGGGAAAAAGTCAAAAAGAAATCACGAACTTGTTACAAATGAATCCTACTCAAGCACGTCTACTACAATCAGATGGTTCGACGAAGATGGTTAACGTGCAAGAAGTGAATGTCGGCGATCAACTGAAAGTTTTACCTGGAGACCAAATCGCAACAGACGGTTTTATTATCAAGGGACATACGACGATTGATGAATCTTCTATTAATGGTGAAAGTATGCCAAAAGAAAAGCTGGAGGAAGAGGAAGTTTTTGCCAGTACCATTAATGGTCAAGGGACGTTTGTCATGCAAGTGACAAAAGATTCTTCAGAAACAGTGTTTGCTGATATTCTACGATTAGTAGAGCAGTCGCAAAATAATTTGCCAAAAGCGGCAACAAAAATTAAAAAAATTGAACCAATTTATGTCAAAAGTGTTTTATTCATCGTACCTGTATTCGTATTAATCATGCCTGTATTATTTAATTGGAGTTGGGAGATGAGTATTTATCGCGGAATTGTTTTGTTAATTACAGCTTCGCCTTGCGCGCTTGCTGTTAGCGCGGTGCCGGCCACTTTATCGGCTATTTCAAATTTAGCTAAAAAAGGTGTTTTATTTAAGGGTGGCGCTTATCTTGCCAATTTGTCGTCTATTAAAGCGGTGGCTTTTGATAAAACGGGAACACTAACAAAAGGTAAACCAGTAGTTACTGACTCTTTTTATAAAGATAAAGCGAAACAAATCAAGTGGCAGCAGATTATTGCTACAATGGAAGAAAGTGCGAACCACCCATTAGCTACGGCGATTTTAGAGGAATATGGAGAATTACAATCACTTGAAATGGACGTGACCAATGAAATTGGTCAAGGAATCGTTGCTGAATATGAAGGAAAACATTATCGAATCGGTAAACCTAGTTTGTTTGATAATGTTTCTGATGATATTCAAGCAAAAACTAAAGAATTTGCTTCAGCAGGTAAAACCGTCATTTATTTTAGTGAAGATGAAGAGGTTGTGGCGCTTATCGCACTCATGGATAAAGCCGATGAAAAAGCAGCAGAGGCGATTGCTTATCTGAAAAAACAACAGGTCAATACTTTAATGATTACAGGAGATGCGAAAACAACGGGTGAAGCCGTCGCTCATGCGTTAGGTATTGATGACGTTTATAGTAATGCCCTACCGGAAAATAAAGCAGAAGCGATCACATCTTTACAAAATAAGTATGGAAAAACGGCCATGATAGGAGACGGTATTAATGACGCTCCTGCGCTAGTAAAAGCTGATATAGGTTTTGCTATGGGGGATGGCACAGACGTTGCGATTGATGTTGCAGACGCGGTTATTATGCAAAATGATCTTTTAAAATTTGAATATGCGTATAAATTATCCAAAAAGTTAGATAAAATTATTTGGCAAAATATTATTTTTGCAATGGGTGTCGTCTTATTACTCAGTGTGTTAAATATTGTCGGGAAGATGGATATCGGCCTGGGGGTTTTAGCTCATGAAGGGAGCACGTTGCTGGTACTATTTAACGGTTTGCGTTTGTTATTCCCTATAAAAAAGAAAGCGTCTAAAAACGTATAATTTTTGACAAACTTTGTAGATTCGACTACTATCAAAAGAGAAGAAATAAATAAGGAGCGTTTGTGATGTATCCTTCGATTACCGTGGGTGAATTAGCAGAAAAATTGCGAAATGAATCGATTACGATCCTAGATGTGCAAGAAAAAGAGGACTTTGAAAAAAATCATATTGACGGGGCCATTAATTTGCCAATTGGTGAATTTGTGACTGAGGCTGAAAATCTACCTAAAAATAAAACCTACTATGTCATCAGCAAAGCCGGTATAAGAAATGCCCGTGCTTGTGATTACTTAGTAAGTTTGGATTATGATGTTGTCAATATCCAAGGCGGCATGAACGCTTGGCAAAGCACTGAAGGATAAATTTATGTTTTCAATGAATAGCTTGATCCGAATGATTCTAAAAAAACCATTCGGATTTTTTAAATGGAAGGAGGCACACTCTATTGATAGGCAATTTGTCAATTTATGAAATTTGTTTACGTATGTTATTAGCAGCTGTTTTTTCAGGGTTTATCGGATTTGACCGCGAATTTAAAAATAGACCTGCTGGAATTCGTACACATATTTTAGTTTGTATTGGAGCCGCACTCATCGCAATGATTCAAAAAGAAATCACCTATACTGCATTGGAAATTGCTAAAAACAACCCTGAATTTGCGGGTGTAATTCGGGCTGATGAAGCACGTTTGATTGCACAAGTAGTGAGTGGCATTGGCTTTTTAGGTGCCGGAACGATTGTTGTTACCAAACAGGTAGTTCGTGGATTGACGACTGCAGCTTCATTGTGGACGGTTGCTGGTTTGGGGCTAGCTATTGGTATGGGAAATTATCGGATTGCAATTGTTGGCTTTATTGGAATAATGCTAGTGTTGTCCGTGCTAAAACGAGTGATCAATATTCCTACCTTAAAAAAAATTGAGATTAGTTTTGTGCATAAGGCAACGACCAAAGAATTTATCGCGGATTATTTTAAAGATAAAGACATTGATGTAAAAGACGTTGATTTTGAAGTGAAAAAAAGAGGAGATAGTAGAATCTACACTAACGTTTATACGGTAGAATTACCGCGGACGTTATCTTATCAGACAGTGGTGGAGGATTTATCGATGCATGAAAATATGGTGCGTGTTCACTTAATTAGTATGTGACTTGCTATACATTCATTTATTAAAACTAATTTGTTGGAAAAAACGGAAGGCAGGTTTTTAATGTCTTTCGTTTTTTTTAT